>NZ_DKJH01000026.1:0-147387 GCF_002454655.1 Methylophilus sp. UBA6697 | reverse complement strand
GGCCCCTTAGCTCATGCTTGGTTAGAGCAGCGGACTCATAATCCGTTGGTGCTGTGTTCGACTCACAGAGGGGCCACCATAAAAACAAAGGGTTACGTTAATTCGTAGCCCTTTGTTTTTATGGTGCTGTTCAATAGAAAGTTCAACCGAGCAATAGTCTCGCTAATGGATTAAGCGGAATCATCAAAACTCAAGATTGACGCCTTGGACTTTTTGCATAATAAATGCAAATTCAGTACAGTAGTGGATCATTACTAATAAAGAAAAATAACAAATGGCGAAGCAACTAATAATATTCAGGCATCCGTCTGGCAAAGTGGCTAAGGTGACGCTCGGATTTTCTTGGCTAGCTTTTTTGCTCGGACCATTTTGGTTCTTAGTAAAGAAAATGTGGGTTCACTTTTTTGTGTTATTAATAGTTAGCTTGCTTCTCTATTTATTTTCAGAGTACGCGGAACACATTAAGAGTACTTCAATCAGTTTAATTTCGTCGATTACATTAATTGCATACGCGTTTGTGTGTGGGCGCTATGGAAATCATTGGTTACAATCTTCATTACTAAAGCGGGGATATTCACCAGTGATGGATCAGACTGTAAATGCATAGCTGTAGTAAAAGTAATTTTTTAGCGCAGGTCTCAACTCCAATATTCTCATTGGGAGTCGAAGAGTGAGCTTATTAATCCGCACCATTGTTTTATCGCTACTATCGCTCATCTCCCCAGCTATAGCGCAAACCTCCTTGGCAATGTCTGAGACTCAACTAAAAGCGAGTGATCTTCGTGACGCAACCTATGAAGGCAATTGGTTTGGTGTTGTAAAGTGCCTTTATGACCCTGGGCTTTGGCCAGATGATGAATGTGACGTAGAGTTCACATTTGATATTCATGGAAACTCAATATCTGTTGAGCAAGTCGTTCGTACCAAGAACGGGAAAAAAATCAAATCCACTATCAATCCTGGGCGCTTTAAATTTGTCCGCTCTGCTACAAATGCAATTGCGATTTCTATTGAGTCTGGAATTGATGAAGACGGTACGTGGGTAGAAACGTGGTCATTTGCAATGACTCTTTCTGATCCTAATCACATGATCGTCCACTGGACACGTATTGTGAATAACATTGACATGCCAGTCGAAAAGAAAGGTAGCAAATTTTCCTCAGTTGGCATGGGAGAACTAACCCGAGAAAGTAACTTGCAATGATGAAAGCACAATCGCATCATTCAAGCGGGACTGGCGAAAGGGTTCTTTTATGGAATGTTTATTAATAACGAGGGTTGAGCCCAGGTTGTCGCCAGCCCCTTACTTCAAACGTTAGGGAATACAAATGCTCAATCCTTATGTCACGTTGCTTATAGGTCTCGTTTTTCTTTTGGTTTCTCTGGCTCCGTTCTTTCTGATTGCAACATCTGCTAACCTATCAAAACAAAGGCGGCTTTATTGGTTTTTCGGAGGTCTTGTGTCATACGGTGTACTTAGTTGGCTATTTGCATACGAAGGCTATCGTTTACTCCAATTCAATGCCATCGCAGGAGTGGTAGCAAATTTATTGTTTCCAGTTGTTTTGCCATGGGCTTTGTATCTCATTTTTCGTCATGCAAACAAACCCTACCCATCAATCAAGCGAGACGCCTAACGGCGCTCCTTAATTCAAACGTTAGACCGCAGCCATGCCTGATCTGGAACGAAAAAAAGTGCTTAAGGAATCATTCAAAGCCAAAGAACAAGAAATGCTTGTGAGCTCTATGGAGTTGAGCGTAAGCGACTTAAAGGCACTATTCGTTCACTTGGACTCTGAGCTAAAGGCAGGGTGCGATCACACTTTGAGTAAAACTTTAGACTTTCTGGGGGACCGAAAGTTTGAGCCCGCAACTGTAATTCCTTGGCTTAAAGAGCACGGCGGTTATTGTGATTGCGAAGTCTTAGTTAATGTCGAGTCTGATTACGAGTGCATTCTTCGATCATGAATTCTCGGTCTAACCCTTCGGTCAAGCAGGGTCCTCTTCCGGCGTGCGGCCTCCGGATTGGTGAGAGTCTATTAACACTAACTTAGTTATCAAAATCACCCGACGCACTCGACGACTTTTTTACCTTTCGACTCTCCATATGGCTTAGCGGGCAGCATCGGTTTCGTCAGATCGTCAAGTCCACTTTTCTCCAGAAACTTACCTCCTAAAGCCCCAAACCCTTCCCATAGTCGCTCGCCTTGAGCCACAGCCATACAATCAGGGGTTGGCTGATACGACGGGTAATCCCGGTGGCAATCGTTGGCGAGTTAATAATGCTGATCGGGGAAAACGGTTATGGTCTTAAGGTGTTGAGTCATTCTTGGTCCGTTAGGAGGTGTATTTTTTGGTCGTTTCTCTGGCGTGATTAAAAATACAAATAATTGACTACCCTTTATCCAAAAGTGGATCTTATGGTTAGTCATATCTTTAGGTAAGCGACTTTTCAGATCTACTGACTCTTTGTACTCAGTATTGGTATTTTTTACTCTCCACTCAACAGTGAGTATCCAAGCCCTACGTGCTGGGCCGCCAACTATATTGGTAACTTGTAGAGGTTTACCATTAAATAAAAGCTTTTCTGAATCATAGTTGGGAGGGCAGCCAGGAATACCGTAATAAACCTTAAGTATCTCTATATCTTGATTTTCTCCAGAGTCGCCAAAGCTGAATGCTTGATCAACTAGATTATTGTCAGGGCAATTTGTTGATCCAGAGTTGTGTGCACAACCGGTAATAGAGGACAGAGCGGTTACTAATATTATTCGTATGAGCAACCAAGGTACAGAAGGAGATAACTGAAAAGTCATGGTCGTTATGTGTGAATTCAAGTTTTATTTCTAGATGTTACATGTAAACATTAACTCCGTCGTGTTCGATTCACAGAGGGGCCACCATTTATTGATAGACTCAAGGTTAACGCCGTGGGTCTTTTTTGTTTTGTAGATAAAAATAAAAAGCCCTGCATTTACAGGGCCATTTGATATTAAAGTTTCAAATATTCTTTTTTTGAGTTTTTCTTCGAGTAGTTACAGTCAAAAATCCAAGCCCCAATATAACTAAGGCGTATGTTTTAGGCTCAGGTACAGAGGAAACTCCGGAAGAAATAACTTCAATAGAATCTATTAATAGAGCACTCTGCTCCCATAATCCATCAATTGCCCGATCCCAAATTCTAACTTCATCGAATCCGCCACCAGAAAAGCCTACATAATGAGCATTAGGGTGATGAGCTAGCGTCCCGTTAGAAACACTGACTCCTTGGTATAGCAGTTCATAGTGAAGAATAATTTTTGTTGCAAAATAATCACACTCATTCGGCAAGCAATAGCCTCCATAACCAGAGCCAACTAACATCCCGATTGATTCGAAAGAAGCTCCAGAGCTAAGAGTAATTTTGTCGTAACCTGTAAAAAGAGGATAAACTAAAACAGGTTCAGGGTACCAGGAGCGCACACCTTCAAAGCCCGTTCTTTCTGTAGAGCCCAGAGAGGTCCAGATATCTGCTATATCCCCTTCAACACGCTCAACCCTAATACCATTTTCTGTGTGTGATGTTGTGTTGAAGACTATGTCTTCAGTAAACTCTTCAAAACCGTTGAAACCAGTTCGATCTGAGTCGCTGATAAAGTCTACTGTATGCACAATTGGTAGTGAGAATGCAGGAACAGAGAACATTATTAATATGTTAAACGCCAAAAAGTTAACACAGGTCAATAGTTTCTTTTTATTTATTATCATTTTTAATACCCTCTCCTTATGAATACTGTCTTATTAGAATTCGCTTATAGTTGAGAATTATTCTCGCACGGGATGGTAGCAGATTAATTTGCTATAAGGCATAGCCCAAAATAACTAATCCGTTGGTGCTGTGTTCGACTCACAGAGGGGCCACCATTTATAGAGAGACTCAAGGTTAACGCCTTTGGGTCTTTTTTGTTTTGGGGTGAGGTAAACTACCTAGTGTCTTTTAATGAAGCATTTATTACTCAGGTTAATTTTTTGATAGTCTGAAATCACACATTTGCAACATGGCTGATATAAGTTTGCGCATCTCCCAACACAAAAGAATAATAATCATGTCGCTCAAAACGCTTCTAATAGCTACTGCTTTAATTATTCCCGCATGTTCATCATTACCAGAAAAAGTAAATAATCCTGATAAAAGCAAGCTTGGAGTGTTAATAGTAGCAGGCGAAGGTTTTAACTCCTCCTATAGCGACCCCACTGGCAAAAATGCTAATGCTACCCTGCTGGAAGCATCACAAAAGGTTTCAGAGTACTTAAAGTCGGAAATTCAAAACGAACAACATACTGAAGCTGACCAATTTGTTAACTTGAATTCATCTGTTGCCACCAGAACATTTATGGCGCAGCAGATAGCGCAGAAAAAACGCGATGGCTTAATTCAGGTTATGATTCGACATGTTAAAAATACATCTGAAAATACTATTTATCTAGAGCTGGCTTACAACCCATTGCAGTATAGTGCTAGTGGCAACGGTGAAATGCTTCAGATTGGTAAAGGTATGGAAGAGAGATATACACTAGCCGGACCAAATCTTGAAGGCTCAAACACTCCGCTGAATTACTTCACTCATGACTTTATTAGCAAGCTTTCGAAAGCTGGTTATATTGGGGAGTAAATACTCCAAGTTTATATGCCAAAATGAATTTAAAGAGAGTTGATATGGCGGCGTTAGCCAAAATGACAATTAATTCCCAGTTCTGGGAATGAGGCCATACTCCGAAAACTCACTAAATTTGCAGCTCAAAAACACTGCGTATACTCACACGCCTTGAGCCATAGCCAATCAGTCAGTGGCTGGCTGATACGACGAATCCCGGTGGCAATCGTGGGCCGTTATGTTGGCTTGGCGTGGGAGTGGGGTTTATCGATAAGAAGGCCTTAATTAGTTGGGCCAACATCCATTCCATCATATGATTCAATATGATATTTCTCTGCGAGCTTGTAGAACTCATGGTTACGAACATTGAGTGATTCAGGTGTGTGGTGTTCGACTCTTTCCATATGAAGAAAAAAGGTTGATTTGTCGTCAGTTGGGTAAATATTGACATAGCGATACCCGTTTTTTGTTAAGTAGTCAGCAACCGGCTCAAGTTTCTTGGGACTAGGGTCAGTAAAGAAATACCCCCAAAGTAACTTACCGTCAATACTCCCTTTCTTGTACGCAGGATTTGCCCGCATTTCTTGAAACATCTGGTTTAGTTGTTCTAACGTGATAACCGCACTGCCTTCAGCCATCGCTATGTTCCCAAAACTCCAGAAAGTTAATACGAATAAAAAATATCTAACTAATTTCAAAATGTACATAGCAGCAATAATCTAGTGATTTGTTAAATCATATTATCAAACTAAGACGTTTTATTTTCAATCTGAGATTCACATACTTGCCAGCCACAGCTGGTGTCCATAATCGCACGCTTTGAGCCGTAGGCAATTAATCACGGGCTAGCTGATACGATGGTAATCCCGGTTGTGATCGTTGGCCGTTATATTGGTTTTGCGTGGGAGTTGGGATTTCTTCAGACGCAGCTATCGTTATAGCTGGTTCTAATTTAAGATGAACGTGGCTAGAGTCGAATTCGGTAAAGGGGTTAGGTTGAAACTTGCAAATAGGTTAGGCATTCGGGTGATTGCATTGTTTGAGGGCGGTAAGGCCATGCTCATGTTGGTTGCCCTGCTCGTTTTTATTTTGGATTTTCATCTTAATGCCTATGATTTAGCAGAAACACTCGTCGGCAGACTCCATCTCGATCCTCAAGGTCATTACGTGAGTCTGCTGCTCAAGGTGGCTGAGAATTTTAGTGGGGGCGAACTTGTCGCTGTTTGCGTGTGCGCCTTGATGTATTCTGTAATCAAATTTTCTGAGTCTATTGGGTTATGGAATCAACGCCCATGGGGAAGGACTTTGGGTATTGCCAGTATAGGTGTGCTTATCCCGTATGAGGTTTACGCTTTATTCCACCAATACACTCATTTCAAGTTAATGGTTTTACTAATCAATACTTCTATTGTTTTGTATCTATTCATGTTTTTCAATAGACATACAATTCTATCTTCATCTGAACTCTAAAATCCTGCTCTAGGTGCGCATTGTGAGTCATTGGCAGGCAAGATTGACTGATGGTGTGATACCGATTGAGATTTTTGGCCGTTATGTTTGCTTGGCGTGGTAATTGCCTCTGAATCAGGCGGAAGTAAGTTAGCGTTAGTACAAGATTCGATTGTTTGCTGGACAGTACACATGAGAGACTCAAGGTTAACGCCTTGGGTCTTTTTTGTTTTGGGATTCGATCTTAGTTAAATACGATCTTACGTAAATTTGGTTGCTGCTGTTCTGAGTCTTGAGCCTTATCGTAAGCAGATTGCGCTGCCAGGACTTCCTCAATATGTGTTTCAGACCAGACCCGAATGGCGGCCAAGGGTGCCACCAGTGTGAAACCGAGCGGTGTGATGCTGTATTCCACTTTTGGTGGCACTGAGGCGTAAACAGTCCGTTGTATCAAGCCATCACGTTCCAGGCTGCGCAGAGTCTGCGTCAGCATTTTTTGCGAAATCCCGCCAGTTTCACGCTGCAAAGTACTAAATCGCTTTGTTTCCCGCTCGAGTAATCCTAAAAGCAATACTGCCCATTTATCAGCAATTCTGTTCAACATCAGGCGGGTCGGGCATTGCTCGTTATATGCGTTCCAGCTAGTCGAAATGTTTAATTCATTTTTTTCTTGATCACTCATGATGTACTCGGAATTAAGTTCATTAGTTACTTGTAGGTTCCTACTTACTAATAGTAACTATTGGGAATAATATGCGCAACTCCATTTTATGATTTGTTTGAAAAGGAGTGTTTATGAAGTTATTGAAAGTGATGCTGAGCGCATTTATTTTTTATTTATCGTTTATTTATGGAGCGTCTGCTATGGCCCAGGATTTATCGCAACAGAACAAACAATTACTAGCCAATTTTGCTAATGAGGTATTTGTAAAAAAAGATTTAACGAATTTGCAAGAGTACTTGCATGATGACTATATCCAGCACAACCCCATCGTGCCGCAGGGGTTGTCAGGTTTTAAACAGTTCTTTGCCGACTGGTTTAAAGCTGTGCCGGACTGGCAATATCGGCTGGAGAAAATCGTGGCTGAAGGCGATACCGTGTGGGCCTATGGTGTTTATTCCGGCACCCAGCAAGGCGACTGGTTAGGTATCCCATCTACAGGCAAGCATTACAGTATTCATGCTGTAGATATCTTTCGTATCGAGAATGGTAAGCTGGCCGAACACTGGGATGTGATTGACACCTATGGCTTGTTCAAACAGTTGGGTGTCATTCAGTAGTTACTGGTTTTGGGTATTTTTTGATCAGGTAGGCGGCTTTTTAATCCGTTTGTTGTGGGTTCGATCCCCTGGCAACATATAAAACACGGCTTGCAGAAATGCGGGCCGTGTTTTTATTCATGTCGAACAGAAAGCAGTGATTCAGCTTTCAATTCTTCAGCATTCCGCTAGTTTTTGCGATTTTGAATAGCTTTGCGCTAGTTTAGAGGGGGTGGAGCAATCTCAAGTCATGATCTCCTCTTCAAGATACTCCAAAAGCTACTTTAATCTTTTCACATAACACTTATATGCCTAAGGTTCACATAAGGTTTACTAAGTAGCATGGCCATCGTGTAATTCAGTTTAGCTTCTAAACTTGATTAAGCCCCAAAATTCATTGAGGGCAATTTATGAAAGTTCTATTGATGGATGATATGCAGACGAGCAGGCAGCGTTTTAGTCGCAAAAGTTGTGTCGTAAATTTTTGTCTTAAGGGGACGAGTAGCAGGCAGCTTATTCAGGTGAGGTCGTCATGATCTATTTGAATATTTTGGTCGTTGCTTTCTTTGCCTTTGCCTTAAGTATGATTTGTGGGGGAGGTGCTGGGCTTTTATTAATCCCTATCTTGGGATATGCATTGCCGGCCGCTCAGGTTCCGGTAGCGCTTTCAATTGGCACATCGGTTAGTTCAGTCACTAAGCTTTATTTATTTTTCAGGCAAATTAATTGGCATATTGTCAGACATTTTTTGCCGTTTGCGTTAGTCGGCGTCTTGGTTGGGGCTTGGCTGCTGAGTTATTTGTCGCCTATTTATATAGAGTTATGCATGGCAGTTTTTCTTGTCTCTAATTTGCCTTACATATTCAAAAAGACATCAGTCCCTAGTAAAACTGCGTCTCCATTTTCTAACCATTTTCTCAAGTTAATTGGATTTCTAGCAGGGTTCATTTCTGCCTTAACAGGCGCAGTGGGCGTTTTGTTCAATGCAGTGTATCTCAGGTATGGATTGAGCAAAGAGGAAATCGTTGCTACGCGTGCGGCAAATGAGATTATTCTACATTTAGTGAAAATATGCCTGTACGCGTCCTTCAGCCTCTTTACGCTTAAGGCGTTCTATATCGGCATGTTAGTTGCTGTCGCGGCAGTTGCAGCTACATATTTAATGAAATATGTACTACCCAAAATATCAATCAGTATCTTTAGCAAGATAGGCTATGGTGCGATGGTATTCTCAGGCGTCATTTTGTTAAATAGTGCCCTCATCAGCATTCATGAGGCCCATAACCCCAGTTTTCATGTTGTCCGGGTGTCAAAAGGCTACGATGCATCTTTTAATTGGGATGATTTGATCTATTCGATTGAATTTAAATACAGCGAAGGGTTTGAGTTCGAAAGCATTATTCGGTTAACGGATCTAGACCAAATCAGGCAGGACTATGTGCGAGCGCAGGATGTCAGTGCCCACAAAATTGTCATTGAAAAAGTCTACGCATTGAAAAAAATATCATACGAAGCTTACTACTATGACTCTAGTAATAGCTTAATCAAAAGTATTCAGTTTCGATAAAGTTTATCCGCCGTGATTATGTTTCATCGTGATTTGATGATGTGAGTTGACAGATGCGACCCATCACCATAATAAGCATATTTAATTGGATACAACTTCGCGGCAATAAATAACAATAAATAGAATTGCATTAAATTACGTTAATTGTCAGAATGCATTTAATAATATTAACGCACTAATTATGTAGACATAGGTTTTAGTGATATCGGGGGGTGTATGTCACCATTAAATCTAATGCGCATATCCCAAAGTAACTTTGGGATATCTAAACAGGTCGCAACCATTCTGCTGGTAACGGTTTTTATTATGCTGACAGGCAATTACCGCCTGTTCAATGGCATTCTGGATATCTACCCGTTCACTATCAGAAATCTGCCTTTTCTAACATCGCTATTTCTGTTCTTCACAGCATTAACCGCGATGTTTTTCTTAGTTGTCAGCCATGGCCGATGGACTCGCTGGGTGCTGGCACTCATGTTAATCATTGCCGCACAGTCTGCATATTACATGGATCATTTAGGGGTCATCATAGACACTGTAATGATTGATAACGTGATGCAAACAGACTGGGGTGAATTGATCGGCCTGGTTACTTCAAGTCTGGTAGTGAGAACTATTTTATTAGGCATTCTTCCCGCACTATTGGTGATTAAGTTTTGTCCACGACCAGCGAACTTCAACATGGAGTTAGGTTCCAGGTTAAAGGCTATGACGTTCTGCTTATTAGCCATTGTCCTATTAATCATTCCATTTACAGCAGATTACACATGCTTTATTCGAGAGCACAAGATTGTGCGGTTCTACGCAAACCCAACATATGCTGCTTACTCTGCTATTAAATATACAACCCAGCATTCCTTCATCCAGCGCAATCATCAGCCTTTAGTGATGGTGGCTGGGGATACTAAAAGTTTAGGCCTCTCTACCAGTAAAAGAGAGTTGATCATCATGGTCGTAGGCGAGACTGCGCGTGCAGATAGGTTCTCTTTAAATGGCTATTCACGCTTAACCAATCCACTGCTGGCTAAAGAAAATATCCTGAGTTTTAGTAACGTCACATCCTGTGGTACATCGACCTCGGTTTCAGTCCCTTGTATGTTTTCTTCATTAGGCCGTAAAGATTACGAAAAAAAGAAGGCGCTTGCACAAGAGAATTTACTCGATGTTCTTAACAAGCATGGCATTGCCGTGCTTTGGCGGGACAACAACTCTGACTCCAAAGGGGTAGCTACGCGTATTCGTTATGAGGATTTTAAATCACCGACCATGAACCCAATTTGCCATGGTGAGTGTCGAGATGTTGGCATGCTGAGCAAGCTAGAGACATATATTGATGCAAACAAAGATAGAGACATGCTGATTGTCCTGCATCAAATGGGTAACCATGGCCCTGAGTACTATCGTCGGTATCCTAAAGAGTTCGAGCGATTTAAACCGGCCTGCCAAACGGGAGAGTTGAGAGATTGTACAAAACAAGAAATCGATAATGCTTATGACAATGCCATTTTGTACACGGATTATTTTTTATCAGAAGTCATCCACTTTCTGAAGAAATATGATCATCAATATGAAGCCGCCATGCTATATGTTGCAGACCATGGTGAGTCGCTGGGCGAGCATGGATTTTACTTGCATGCTGCCCCATATATGCTGGCCCCTAAAGAGCAAACCCATGTGCCAGTGATCTTGTGGACAGGTGAGAACTTTGATTACGATTTGAACGACATTAAACCTTACCAGCATGCAGCCTTAACGCATGATGATTTATTCTGCACGGTGATGATTGCTTACGAGCTCGATTCCAATATGTGTAGTGGCAAAAATGTCATGCTGATGAAAAACAAAAATCTTAGAAATTACGCAGTATCTGACGAGATTGTAATCAACTGATGGCCCTGCATCATCGTGTTATGAGTTTGAGTTCTGGCGTCACTCAACTGATGTTGATGTCTCAATTGACGATATAGCGGCCCCAAGCGTAATCAAAAATATGCCTAAAAGTTGATGGTTGCTTAAATAGTCAGAAAATATGAAGACTGAACAAAGTGGTACGGTCGCGTAAGCTGTGCAGGAAATCAAATGTGCTTTTGATAAGTCCGCATGTGAAATCAGCAGCATCCAGCAACAAAAAGCAATCACCAACAGTAACAAACCAGCAGCTAGGGCAGGCTGGTAGAGTAACGCCTCAATAAAGCTGAAAAAACTGGTCCAGCTACTCAGCGAAGCCGGGCCAATGTCTATAGATGCGGCTTTAAACAGAATTTGACTGAACGTATCACAGGCAATCAGCACCAAATACAGGCAGGCCACTTGCCAGGATTTAATGGAGTTAAAGGTTTGCATCGAAGTTTTCATATGCAAGCAATTTTGCCAGGCAAGCCAGTGGTTGATTGAGTAGTCGATTGGTATGTTTGAACAGAATATAGGTATCTTCCAGGCTAGCCCCTAATTTCTTTTTGACCTCATAGGAAGCCTGGCCGCTTTGAAACCGTGTCAGGCCATCTCTGAGGCACATTTCTATGTTGTACATCCAGCTCAGGAAGTAAATGTTATTGTCAGCCGCTAGCGGTTGGTGCATACCAATATATTTGTCCATCAAGGTGTGCTCGTTATGTAGCAGCATATTGAAAGCGATTAATCGCTGGTCACTGTAGTACAAAACAAAGCGTGTATTTTGTGGCATTAAGCCAGCGGTGAATTCAAAAAAAGTACTGGTCAGCTTTTCAAATTTGAGATCACTGCGCTCATACGTTTCCAGGTACAAGGCATGAATTTCCTCAATATTGGGCGGCATCCCCTGATATTCTTTGATTTCTATATGCGCGCTTTTCTTGATTTTGCGCCTGAGGTCTTTACGTGTCGCGTAGCTTAAACTGGTGTAGTAATCCTCAAGGGTGGCAAAATCTATGCGGTTGACTGCCACTGGCATATTTTTAACTGTGCTGTAACCCAACTGGTTCAGCTTTGCGCCATACTTCTGCAAGTCTTTTGCCAATACATCTTTAAAGGCAATGACAGAGGCACCTGATTTCGAGGCAATCTTCTGTAGCTGCTCATTGAGTGCCTGTAAGATATCCGGATCATAAGGGTACTCGGGATGCATGGTCATTTTGCACGCATCGGTAATAGGTGACCCCACGCACAAAATCTTTATACGCATCAAAAAGGGTATTTTTTCGCGGACTTTCTGCAATAACGATTTCAACTTACCTTGTACCGTCGTATCCAAGTGGTAATCTGTAATGAAAAATGGTGCCAAACACACCACTACTTGGTTTTTCTTGATTGCGAGATAGCCGGTTTTAAACCCTTGTACGTTCGCTGAATCAAACGCCAGGTGCAGGCGATAACCTTCCAGGTCATCCTTCATCAGACTTTTCCAGATTTCCTCAGGAAACTTGGCCGCGCTGTAACCCACTTCCACATCAAACAGTGAGGTTTGTTGATGGATATCGGGATCGGATTGAATATATAAAGCCGTTTGCATGATTTAAATTTTCCTTAAAATAAGTACGCCACTCGTGCCGCCAAAGGCAAATGAGTTACTCATGACATATTCAAGCGATGTCACTTCTTGTGCCGTATTGGCGACATAATTCAAGTCACACTCGGGATCAGGTGCATCAAGATGCATAGTCGGTGGCAAAGTATTGGTATGCAGGGCAACCAGCGAAGCAACCAGCTCAACGGCAGCGGCAGCACCCATTAAATGTCCGTGCATGGATTTGGTGGAGCTGACAGGGATATGCATCGCTGACGGACCGAATACCTGCTTGATTGCTCTGGTTTCCGTGACATCGTTTAGTTGCGTGCCAGTACCGTGTGCGTTGATATAACCAATCTGATCTGCACGTAAGTTCGCATCGCGTAACGCATTTTGCATGGACAATGCCTGCCCTTGTACTGAAGGCTGGGTCATATGACTAAAGTCATTTGACGAGCCATAGCCTGCAATTTCGGCCAGGATTGTTGCCCCACGCTGCACGGCATGCTCGTAGGTTTCTAGCACGAATGTAGCTGCCCCCTCACCGAGTACTAATCCGCTTCTATTGGCTGAAAATGGTTTGCAAGAAGTAGCGGGGTCTTGTGGATCCTCTTGTGCCAACGTGCGCAATGCTTCCCATGCCTTGATAGTACCGAAGGTCAACAATGCTTCACTGCCACCAGCAATCGCTACTTCGCAGCGGCCAAATGCGATTTGTTTGGCCGCTTCACCAATCGCGACTGCCGCAGAGGAGCACGCTGTAGAAATGGTGATGTTTGGCCCAGCCACGCCATATTTGGTCGCAATCTGCGAAGCCGCGGCACTATTCATGGCCATGAGCACCGTGAAGGGTTTTAAACGATTCATGCCTTCTTTGAATAACCTGGTATAGCCGCCCTCTGTGGCACTGGCTCCTCCCATGCCGGTACCAATAAAGCAACCGATACTGGCGGGATTCACGCTCAGTAAATCCAGGCCGGATTGTTTCACCGCTTGCTCTGTCGCATACAGCGCAAATTGACTGACACGATCCAGCAACGCTAATTCCTGGCGAGTGAAATACTGCTCTCCATTAAACTGGCATGGTGCAGCGATGCGCGTCTCCAATTGTTCACAGAAATCCGCATTGAGGTGATCAATGCCAGAGTTGCCGGACAGCAGATTCCGCTGAAAGGATAAAAGATCATTACCAAGTGGTGAGACGATGCCTGCGCCGGTGATCACCACTCTTCTTGGCATGCTCATTATGCTGATGCACCTGCAGCTAATAGCTCATCAAGCATTTTCACCACATCATCGACGGTCACAATTTCTTCAGAAGGGTTGGGTACTTTAATGCCATATTGATCTTCGGCTTGAAAAATGATGTCGAAAATATCCAGAGAATCCAGCCCGAGTTCAATCAATTTACTTTGACGAGTAATCGATTGCTGATCGATCTCCAACTTGTTGGCAATCAGCTTGCTCACAACTTCAAATGTATTATTCATATGACTTCCTTAACTGAATTTTTCTTTGATCACTGACAAACAGAATTCCGCACTACGTTTTGCAATATCATCCTTGCGCTTATCCAGCGTCACCACATGGTAGGTATCGCCAATATAAAAAGTGTCAATGCGAGGACTTGAGACTTCTTTTTCCACCACGTAGGCATTTTTGAGGCTGGCCATGTCATCTTCTGTGGAATGCACAATCAACACTGGTGAAGAAACATGCGGAAGACTTTTACGGGCAGCATTAATCAGTTTCACGCTCTGAAAAATCACTGTTGCCGGCGTTTTGAAATAGCCGATTTTTTCAGAAGTGCGCACATCTTTGTTTTCCAGCACAGCCGCTACCATGGCACGTGTACGTTCACACTTAATGCCGTACGGTGCGGTTTCTTCCCACTGCATGAAATAGCGCAGTGGTGAGTACAACACCAGTGGTAACAAGAAGCGCTGTTTAAAAGCCGGGATGTTCCAGCCGTCATAAAAAAAGGTGACAGACAACAGAATCACACCGGCTACTTCTGATGGATATTTTGCGGCGAGTAACAGCGCAATAAGGGCGCCCATGGATAGCCCTGACACGAATACGCTTTTGTAGTGCTTACGCATTTCGAGGAATACTTCTTCAATCGAAGCCAGCCATTGCTGCCAATTGGTCTGGCTTAATTCATTGACGGATGCACAATGACCAGCCAGTACAGGGCAAACCACAGATAATCCTTTACGGGCGATTTGCTTGCCATAATGCTTCATCTCGGCCGGTGTGCCGGTCAATCCATGCACCAGCAATACTGCGTGCTCAGAGTGCCCCAGGCAGAAACCATTCTCACCGATCATCTGCTGTAACGTCATTACTCATTGCCTCCCAGCATCAACACACCAAGCACAATCAGGGCGGCTCCCAGCCAGCGGTTTTTACCTACCTGCTCTTTTAAAAGAAATCTGGATACAATCAGGATCAAGACAATTGTGATGCTGTACATCGGGAAAGCACGGCTAAGCGATGAGGATGACAAGTAGGCAATCCAAATGACGTATTCGACAACGTAGACGGCTAATCCAAGTGGAATTTGCCAATGACTGAAAAATGACCGCACTGTTTGCCAATCAAACCCCACTGCTGGAGTTGTTCTCAGGAGTGCGGACCGATTAGCGCCAAGCTTGAAAAGTGTCGTGCCCAACGTATCTAGTAAGACTGCTGCCGCAAATAGACCGTACATACTCATCATGTGGCTTTCCCCATTAATGCCTGAATTAACCGGGCATTTGTCGTCGCATTAATGAGGCTGGCCACTTGCCGTTGTTCATGCGGGTTTTCGCGCCTATCAAAATAAGATGCAATCCACTTCAGAGGGGAGTGGAAGCGCACGGGAGAGAAGTCACCTACCGTATCGGCGCCAACAATCTGTTTACGTGCGCTGAGTGCCTGAATAATCGCTGTGACAGTGCTTAACGGCATACTGCCTTGTTCCCAGTTAGTTCTGGCATCCTCTGTCCGCAGACAATCCTTGTCTACGCTGATATATACGTTGTCCGTCGGGATGTGTGTCAGCACCTCAGCAATACCAGCCAACAGATCCTGCTGAAGACTGCTTTTTAGTTTTGCTGAAAATGCATTTACTTGCACTGGTTGATAAGGTAGCAACACAATTTTTCCTTGCTGATAGCTCTCCATATCGCCTTGCTTGAAGTGATCCCCTTCAATGTCACCACTCTCAAGACCAATAATGACAATACGCTGCACCTGTGGAAGCCTGGCTAGGCTGTATACCCAAGTGCCACAATGGAATTTTTGCGGTGGTTGCATCCAGTCCGGATGGTTATCAAATAACACCACGGTGAGTGGTCCCTGGCACTGGTCTATCAAGGCGAGAGACACGTGGTGGTAGTCTCCTGATCCGATCAAGCTGAATCGCGGCTTGCTTGAAGGCGGGCGTAATGCATGCGCCATTTTTTTAAAAGTGGCGCATGATGCCCACAAGCGTACAGAGTGTTCAAATTGACGCATAGGTTGTAACGATAAATGAATACCATCTGCCTGCAGCAAAGCTTGCTGCAAGGTCAGGCTGCCATCAAAGTCGTATGCCACAATTTCCATGCGTGAATCTTATTCAGCACCGCAACGTTTGAGTAAAGCCTCAAACAGCTGGATGCCAAGGTCAATTTCCTGCTCGGAAATCATCAGCGAAGGTGCCAGCGTAATCACATTCTTCTCGTAGCCACCGATATCCAGTACCAGGCCATGTGGCTTACCATCAATCATCACATCGCCTTTCAGGCCTTCGTTGAACATGCGGTCTGCCAATGCACGGCTGGCGGTAAAACCATCGCTCTTACATAACTCGATACGCAATGCCAAGCCCAGTCCACTGACATCCCCTATACACTTCCAGCGCGATTTAAGCGCATGTAACCGTTTGAGGAAGTAAGCACCGCGCTCGCGTACATGCGGCTCAAAATCTGATTCCTGCGTCATTTTCAGGACCTCCAATGCCACTGCCGTGCCTAGCGGGTTGGAGGCGAAGGTGGAGTGAGTTGAGCCTGGTGGAAACTTCTCTGGTGAGATCAATTCTTCACGTGCCCAAATGCCAGACAGCGGGTTTAACCCATTGGTGATGGCTTTACCAAAGACAAAAATGTCAGGCACGATGCCAAAGTTCTCCCAGGACCATAATTTCCCGGTGCGGTACACACCCATCTGGATCTCATCAGCGACTAGCAGAACATTGCGTTTTTTGAGTGATTCCTGCAGTTTTTGCATATAGCCATCAGGTGGAATGATGTAACCACCAGTGCCCTGCATAGGCTCGATATAAAATGCACCAAACTCACATTGCTTGGATTTCTCATCCCAGAATGACTGGTATTCTGTGTCAAATAGCTTCTCGAATTCCTTATGGCAATAGGTGTCGCAGCTCTCTACCTTCATGTCGTAGGGGCAGCGGAAACAGTAAGGATATGGCACAAAGTGCGCGCGATCAGCAAAGTTGCCAAACCGGCGGCGATAGCGGTAACTGGAGGTGATCGCAGAGGCGCCTAGCGTACGGCCGTGGTAGCCACCCATAAAAGCGAACTGGTGCGTTTTGCCGGTGTGGTTGCGCACCACTTTGAGAGAATCTTCAACCGCCTGGGCGCCGCCGACGTTGAAGTGCACACGGCCTTTGACGCCGTACTTTTCTTCCATGTAGCGGCAGATGATTTCTGCCAGTTCTACTTTTTCTTTATGCAGGTATTGGCTGGCCAGTTGTGGCAATGTATCGATCTGTTTTCTCAATACATTCGCAATCCGTTCATTTTTGTAACCAAAGTTGACCGCTGAATACCACATCTGCCAGTCCAGGTAACGAATACCCTGTTCGTCATACAAAAAACTGCCATCGCAACTTTCAAATACCTTGGGCGGGTCAGCATAGTTAACAGTATCCCCATGTGAACAATACTTGTTATTTTTATCAAGAATTTCAATGATTTTGGTGTCCATACTAAAGCGACCTCAGTTATGCGGTTTGATGAGAAAGGTGAACATGACATTCAGGCCAGGTTTTGATCGTGGCCAGGACGTCATCAAAAGTAGAAAAAGGAATGAATGGAATGTGGTTGTTGGCGCAATGCGTCACCAGCTTGCCTTTGGCAAACACGACGTCGGCTTTTCCGGCCAGGCAAGCATCAGACTTGCCATCGCCAATCAGTACCACTTTTTCAGTCGGAAATGCCTGCTGCGCTTTCGCGACTGCACACTTGCAGTTGCCATTGCCGCCAGCACAATTCGGCTGACGATTAGGGAAAGTCATTTGGATGCCCTGCGGATCAAATTGCAGATGGTTGGCGAACACTGGCAACTCGGGGAAGCTGGAGTGTTGCATGGAGACCTTAATTGCATGGTCCAAGCCATCACTTGCAATCACCATATGGGCAAACTGTTTGGCAAACGCATGAAAGTTGCGAAAGCTACTGTCCAGCTCAATCGAGCGGAAAAAACTCTCCAGCGCAATGTTGTCAGCCTTGACCAGGGCCAATTGACGGCTCATACACTCAACTGCATCGATTTTTCCTGTCAGCCAGTCCTGCTCATACTGCTGCCAACGGTTATCGGCAAACTTTTCTAGCAAGGCATCAATGGTGTCACTCCTGGAAATCGTGCCATCAAAGTCGACAATAAATAACATTCCACTTTCCCCCGTTATTTCGATTGCATAAAGCCAAGGCCATGCGACCAATCAATCACATGTACACCAGCCGTTTTTTGTTGTTCGGCAATTTGCAGATGCAAAGCCTTCATCTGCGTCCAGTGATGTTTGGGCCTATAGTGGTGCTCGGCGTGGTAGCCGTTGTTAAACCATAACCAGTTATAAAATCGGTTATAGCAACTGACGCCCCAGGCGATGGGTAAATTGGGATTGCCGCGCCAATGTTCGTAATAGCCATTCAAAGAGGAGAGGCTATGGCCAAAGTAGTAAAACGGGGCCAGGAATAGCATGAAGCGCCAGTTCAACCAGCAACCGGCGATGACCAGCGCGATCACAACGATGATTTCAAACACACCAAAATGAGCCAGGAAGGGATTGCGTTTGTGAATCTCCTGGTAGATTTTCTGCGGCTCGTCGCGGAAATAGCTTTTGAAGGTATACGCCCATACGCCTTCGGGCTGTTGATCGTGTCCATAACGATAGATGGATAACCAGTCTGTGGTGTTGCCATTTTCACCTGGCAAATCACTGTTACCAATGTGATGCCTTTTATGCACGGCATCATAAAGAGTTTGTGAGAACAGCAGGGTGATGGATTCCATCAAGCTAAAAGAACGGTTGAATATTTCAGATTTGAAATATGGGTTGTGAATAAAGTTATGGGCGATGCCGTTGATGTTCCAGGAGATGCTAACGGCATATAACAAGCCAAATAAGACGTTCAGTTGCCATGGAAAATGATCAAAACTGACAAAAAAAGTAATCAGGCAAACAAAATGCAAAATGCCAGCGAGTACAGGGACACTGTCCCAGTATGAATAAGCAAAAAACCAGCTTGGCTTGCCTGATTTTTTAACTGCTGCCTGCATGCCAGTCTCCTGAAAATGAACTCAATGGTTTCGATCTGTGCTCATCATGAAGTCAAATTCTTACTAAACACTTACAGTCATTTCTCTGTCATTCCACTGTAAGTAATCTGTAAGTCTGTCTGGTGCAAGCTAGCGGAAGTCTTTAAATTGGGCAGAAATCCGTGCGAATACTGTTGGTAGAGGATGATGTGGTACTGGGTGATGCATTGGTGCAATCTCTTGTCAGTGCGACTTATGCCGTCGACTGGTTTCGCAACGGCAGGGACGGTATTTCAGCTGCACAAATGCAAATTTATGATCTTGTGCTATTGGATCTGGGACTGCCGTTTGTCAACGGTTTTGAATTCATCAAACGCTTACGTAATGGTAAGCAATCAGTTCCGGTCATTGTGCTCACTGCCAATGATGATTCTGAAGATATCGTGCGGGCATTTGATATGGGTGCAGATGATTACCTGATAAAACCCTTCAGGTTGCCAGAGTTAACTGCCCGTATCCGGGCGCAGATTCGCAGAGTCCATACACACTTTTCATCCAAAATCTCGATTGGGGAGTTAGAGCTGGATACCAAGGAGCGTATGGCGTTTGTGAAAGGCGAAAAGCTTGCCCTCTCCCCCAGGGAGTTCTCGCTACTGGAAACGATGTCGATTAAACACGGTAAGGTTGTGACCAAAGATGCGCTCATTGAAAGTTTATGCAACTGGGACCATGACATAGGCACGAATGCCATCGAGGTCTATGTGCACCGCTTGCGTAAAAAGCTTGGTGAGTGCGATGTCACTATCTCCAATGTCAGGGGCTTAGGCTACATGCTGGAGCAACTGTCGCATGGCTAACTTGCTTCGCCTGAATAGCCGCTATACATTGCGCCGACAGTTACTTTTATGGGTCATCATTCCCATGTTTGTACTGATTCCGCTGGATACCACGATTCTGTATAAAGTTGGCATCCATTTTGTGAATCAATCGTTTGATGACAGCTTGGAAGATATGGCCAATGATGTGATTGCCATGATTAAAGAGTCAGGGAAGAACCCTGAATCGTTTCGGATGAGTGACGAAACAGAAAGCGTGCTGTTTTCGAATCAATACGATAAAACTTACTATGCTATTTATAACTCAAGTACCGCGTTTCTCAGTGGTAACCTGAAGTTACCACTTAAAGTCAGGCATGCGTCAAAAAGCAAATGCTTTAAACATGCAGAAATCAACCATCAGCGTGTGCGTATGCTGACGTTAAAAAGTACTTATCAGGATAACGCACATCAATCACACCCCTATTTCGTTGTCATTGCAGAAACACTCAACAAACGCAGCAACCTGCATAACCGTATTTTACTTGCGATCATCCTGCCACAACTGATGCTTATGCTGGTTTGTGGAGCAATGCTGTTTTGGGGGGTCACACAAGGGTTGGCGCCATTGAATGAGCTTAATGACGAAATATCCAAGCGCTCAAGCACACAACTTGACCCGGTGATGTTAAAGAACGTCCCTGAGGAAGCCATGGTACTTATTAAGTCCATCAACCTGCTGATGGGAAGATTAAGGAATGCCATCCTGGCGCAAAATCAATTTATTGCAGATGCCGCGCATCAACTCAGAACACCGATTGCCGGTATTCAAGCTCAGGTAGAGCTTGCCTTGAAACAGGAGAGCAGCCAACGCCCTCTATCCATGATCGGTGACAGCGTGTTTAAGCTTACTCACCTGGTTAATCAGTTACTCAGACTTTCACACAATCAACCGGAAGCCGCCAATCTGATTGAACTCAAACCAGTCGATCTGCTTGCCTTGGCGCAGGACAGTTGTGTGGAAGTCATTCATTTCGCGTTGCGCAAGAATATTGACCTTGGTTTCGAGTCGCACGCTTATCACGCCATCCCGGACTTCGAGATTGTCGGAGACAAGTCAAGGCTAAAAGTCATGTTGCTTAACTTGCTGGATAACGCCATTCGATACACTCCGAATGGCGGCAGGGTGACGCTTTTGCTAACCGAGCTGGAAAGCACGATTGAGCTTAGGGTTGAAGATAATGGCATAGGTATTCCTGAAGCCGAACGCGATATGGTGTTTGAACGCTTCCATCGGGTCATCGACAACTCTCAGGAAGGTAGTGGTTTAGGCCTGTCTATCGTCAAAGAAGTCATTGCATTGCACGGCGCTAGTATCAATATTGAGTCTGCCGCAAATGCATCGGGAACAGTGATCATTGTTCGTTTGAGAAAGAAAGTTTAAAGCTTTGATTAGAACACTGTTCGTGCAACAAATGCCATCAACGCCTCAAATACTGAGCTGGATTGCGCTGTTTTTAATGCCTGCAGTCTCAGATGTGGCTATTGCAGATGAGCAATCTCATGAACCGAATATGGTAGGGGCAGTCGTGCAATATGGGCCCGCCTATTTAGGCTCTGATCGAAGTACTCCAAGTATTATTCCGGTGTTGTCTTTAACAAAAGAGTCACTGTTTCTGCGCACAACGGAGGGCATGCTTGAAACCGGGATCAGCAAGCCAATCAATGACACATTATCTTATGGTGCACAATTGGCTTATGAGGATGGCAGGACCCAGAATGGATTTTCGAATGGGCTGAAGTTTCTTTCAATTAATCCCAGTATGTCTTACGGCGCCTTTCTTCAATATGAAGATAATATCGGCCCTATGCCCGTAGATGTGATTGTGAGATACAGAAAGGACATCGATACTTCACGTGGTTCGCAAATAGACTTTAGAATATTTGCCGGTATTTATGGCGGTGAACACGAGAAACTCAATCTTGGCATTTTTGCGCAGCGCACCTTAGCGGACCAACGCGCTATGGAAACATACTATGGCCTGAAAGATCGCTTCTCACATAGATTCGGTCATGTAAGCTATCATCCTGACCAAGGCGTGTTGAATTCAGAGGTCGGCTTATGGGGAGCTTATATGCTATGCCCTAAAACATATTTGGTGGGTTATGCCGAGAAGATATTTTTAGGAAATGAAGCGAGCAATAGCCCTATTACCCGAAGTTCCAATATCAATTACATTAGTTTTGGTTTGGCATTCGAATTCTAATTATCGCGCTCTCCTTACCATAGCTAATTCCGGTAGTAACCGTTTGCCATTATGTTGGCTAGGCATGGAGGCCAATGGGTGTTAAATACACATAAAACACACGGTCACTTTTTTCGATTCAAACGCTCTAAGAAATAATCGATAGAAACCTTACCTGCACCACCAATGGCAAGCCAGGTAAATACTGCAAAGTAGGTCGCCTCTTCAAAACCCAGCAGGGTTTCCACAGAGTCAATGTCAGCCAGCCTGGCTGAAATAATCGCCACGACCATCACCGTGGCAAGTGCGCCGCCGCAGATTCTGGTCATCAGCCCCAGTATTAAGCCCAATCCGCCCAGGAATTCCCAACCTGCGACAAAAGGCGTCAGCAATTCCGGATAAGGAATGCCCCAGCTTTTGAAGTTTTCTATGATGGCGGGCAGATTCGTGAGTTTACCCCAACCTGTCAGCATAAAGGTGTATCCGACGACGATGCGCGCGATCAATGGGCCCACCCATTCAAAATGCGAGGCAATTGTTTTAGGCCACCAGATCAATATGTTCATAAGAGCGTTCATGTGTATTTCCCCTTTATAGATACTCGTAGTGATGCGATGCCAATAAGCCGTTTCGCATCCATTTTGAAAAATATGCCGTGATCTTGTGTTGCTCGGTTTCATGTACGTCAGAAAGTGTCTCACCGATGGTGGCGCCATCAAATAGTTTGGAGAGCAACCCAAACTCCTGTGCCTCCAGCTCCATACGCCAGACCACGTCCTCATGCCTGAACACGGCCAGGTAAACGGCCTCATTCACTGGCACCACAGGCCTATGGTCATCCATGACGGCCTGGTAATAGGCATTCACCTGCTGATCAAACTGCATCAGGGCCAGCGCTTGCCGAGGATAAAGTGTGAGGTCCAGAAGTGTCTCGGCAGTCAGCCCTTGAATATCCGCTTCATGGAGTGCTGCGGTTTCTGTGGGATCAGTCATTTGTGCAACAGCGGTTTCCAGCTGGCACAAGGCATGCGCAAAGACATCGTTGGGCAAGGTTTTTTGAATAAATGCTGGTAGTTTCAGCGCAAAGCGGCCAATGTTAAAGTGATCCGGCAACACTTCGCCCACAAATGCCCAAATGATTGCAGAGAATCTTTGTTCGGTCAGGTAATGCATTAATACCGGGTAGTCTTCCGCAACCACATCATACAAGCGGTAGCGGTAAGCATTTGCGTACACCGATAGCTGCTCATGTGGCGCAAACGCATTCTTGGCCCGTATCCACTGATCAGGGACGCTATCAAAGCGGTCGCCAAGCATCACCGCCTGTTGCATATGCGTTTGTGCCTCTGGCAGAGTGACATTTTTCTCAATAAAAATCACGCTGTCAGCCTGTGCAATGTGCGGTAGGGTAAATTCGGTCGCATGTTGGGCAGCTTCCCTGGCTTTGTCCAGTTCCGCATACAACACCGGAAATTCGGGGATATGGTCGTCCCATTCAATCATTGTGTTCGGAACGCGTCCGGCGCGGTTGACCGCATACTTGTACAGGTTCCACACCTCATCAATGACATGGTCATCATGGGTATCCACAATGTAATGCCCTTTATTGCTATGCCCTGAAAGATGCATCTGTATCACCCGGCCCAAAGGCAGCGCATCCAGGTAGTTTTGCGGGTCCAGCCTGTGATTAAAGCAGGTCACATACACATTATTTATATCCAGCAGCAAGTGGCAATCAGCCTCTTTGGCCATGGCCGCAATAAACTCTGCTTCTGGTATGGTGGAGTGCTTAAACTCCAGATAAGTCGACGGGTTTTCCAAGGCGACTCTGCGCCCCAGCCGGTCTTGTACCTGTTGAATACGGCGAACAATGTGCTTCAGCGATTCTTCGGTGTAAGGCAGCGGTAGCAAGTCGTGCGTATTCTTATGCGCGACGCCAGTCCAGCACAGATGATCTGAAATCCAGGCGGGGTTCAGCCAGTCCATCAGTGCTTTCAGCTTTGTAAGATACTCGGAATTCAGCGGATCTACACTGCCAATCGACATGGAAACCCCATGCATCACCACTGGATAAAGTTCCTTGATGCGCGCCAGGTTGCGTTTTGGTTTGCCGTCGGTATCCATAAAGTTTTCGGAAATCACCTCAAACCAGTCAAGCTTGGGCTGATGTTCAAAAATATAAGAATAATGCTGTGGCCTAAGCCCGAGCCCGAAACCGAGCGAAAATGATGAATTAACTAAGCACATTTAAGAAAAGGCCTCCTCAAGAAAGCAGGGTAACTCTCCCTGCTTTCTTGGTGCTGATTGAGATAATTGCTCAGTTATTTACTGCCGTCTGTTGCGCAGGAGCCGTGACCTTTGCATGCATTTTTGCCATCACCGCCCTGGCCTTTGCATGAGTTTTTGCCCTTACACGCATGCTTCTCTTTGCCATCTGCCGTTTTGCAATTGGCTTTTTCCATCTTGGCATTATCTTTGCCGTTACAGCTAGACTTAGCATCTTCTCCTGCAAATGCTGGAGAGGCCGTCATCACTGAAGCTGTAAAAAGACCCAAAAGTGCGGCAGTAGCCAATTTGTTAGTAGTTTTCATAACATCTCCTAAAAGTAACAATCAATAAAAATGAATCAATAACCTTGTAGTGCCAGCATTAGTCAGTTGGAATAGGCAGCCCTTACATTTATTTTGAAAGTTTTTTTGATTTTCCTTATAGGACGTTAAGCAAAAAATAAAAACAATTGATTGCGCCATCTTGGCTCTCATCGCTCCTCTCGAACCATCGTTCAGAAATCAGCGATGGTATCCATTACTTGCGTTTGGGTCTTAAGGCAGAAACATGTCCCAGTTTATGAATTTGACCGAAGTGCATATGTATGACAATAAATGGTCTCGCCAGTGGCGGTGACTATGTAATATTTATAAGTGCTCATCATTGAGCACAAATCGTTTGTAAATCAAAAGGGGAAATTATGTTTTCAACTACAACACGTTCTGCGTTGGTAATGACCGTTGTGGCGATGCTATTGATTCCGTTAGCCGCGTCCTGGTTTGCTTATCCAACTACGCATCTACCGCCAGGTTTTGGCGTTTTTCCACCGCAGTTTGTGGCAGAGCCGCCGGGGTTTAATCTGATTGTGTTTATTGCAGTTGCCCTGCTCGAAGCCGCATTTGCTGCTTTTTTAATATTCCCGCAATGGTTCGGTTTTAAACCGGCCGCCCCGTCTCCGCGGCCTGCACTGCAGGCGTTGCCTTGGTGGTTTTGGGTGGGGGCGGTTGTCACACTGTTCTTCTGGTGGTTGATGTGGACGCGCACGACACCGTTTGGTGATTTGGTGTATTACGCCTTTACGCCGATGTGGTGGGGATTTATCTTTGTGCTTGATGGCTTGGCATACCGCTATTCTGGTGGTTACTCGCTGTTTGCAAGTCGCCCTAAAACATTTCTGATTAGTGCGGTTGTATCGATTTTTGGCTGGTATTTCTTTGAATATTTCGATTATTTTGCGTTAGGTAACTGGTATTACCCTAATACTGACATTCCTGGTTTAAGCCATGCCAAGATTGTGTGGATTTTTATTTTTGCCTATACCACTGTTTGGCCGGCCATTTTTGAGTGGTATACCTTGCTGAATGCTTTTCCTAAAATTGCAGGGCGCTATGCCCAAGGCCCCAAGCTGGCCCTGCCGGCAAAGCCAATGTTATACCTGAGTTTTGTGTTGTTTGCCGCCGTGCCGTTCTGGCCTTATCCGTTGTTTTGGGCCATGTGGATTGCGCCATTGATAGGTATCGCTGGCATATTGATGATGCGTGGTATCTGGACCCCATTTACCGATGTCGCCAATGGCAATTGGAGTCCGGTTCTTTTGATGGCGATCAGCTCATTGTTTAACGGATTTTTCTGGGAGGTGTGGAACTACGGCAGCGCGCATCCGGCATTACCGGTCACCAACCCGAATTACTGGGTCTACGATATCCCCTACGTGAATGTGATTCATATTTATGCTGAAATGCCACTGTTGGGCTTTGCAGGCTATTTGCCCTTTGGTGTGCTGGTGTGGGTGGTATTTATCTGGGCGGGTAAGGTGCTTGGTTTTAATACCGATATTCTTCCGAGTGGTAAAGGGCATTGATGCTCCCGTCATTCATTCACCTGTAGTTTTGGGTATTGTAAGTACTCGACGCGTTAGGTAGGCAATGCATCCTAAGAGACTCAAGGTTAACGCCTTGGGTCTTTTTTGTTTCGGGGTGTTAGTATTCATGCTCATCAAAAGCCAAGGATACGCTGTGAATCAGAAAGGAACGTTAACTTTCTTTTGTGGAAAAATGGGCGCTGGAAAAACGACAAAATCCAAGACGCTTGCGCTAGAGAAAAACGCTGTATTGATATCAGAAGATGATTGGTTATCTGCACATTATCCCGATCAAATTTATTCATTTGACGACTATATGACGCACTCTGCCCGGATAAAACCTTTTGTTAAGTTGCATGTGCAATCCATTCTTAAAACCGGCACGAATGTTGTGATGGACTTTCCAGCCAATACGATTCACCAAAGAGCCTGGTTTAATCAACTGTGTAGTGAGGCTGAATGCAATCATGCGCTGATTTATCTGGATTTAAGTAATGAGCAATGTCTGTTGCACATAGCCAAGCGAAGAACGGAACAGCCAGAACGCGCGCAGTTTGATAATGAGGCGGTGTTCTACCATGTGACTAATTTTTTTGAACCACCTTCACAAGACGAAGGTTTGAACATGGTGCATATTGAGTATTGATCTATCGCTTAATTCTCATGGCTATACAACGCCCGATAGAGATCGTTGGCCATTATGTTGGCTTGGCATGGGCGTGCTTCCACACTTTTAGTGACGAAATTACCAGAATGCATGCTAGTAGCGGTAATAAATATGTCGTCGGAATAATGCCGAGCAAGCGGCCTCCTATATAAGCACCTAGCAAAGAGCCCGCAGCCATCATCAACAGGAAGCGTTTTTGCTGTTTGATAATGCTGAAGCCTTTATCACGGCTGTATCTTGTGAACCCGACAATCATCGTAGGCAGGCTGACAGCAAGTGATAAACTCCCAGCCAGTTTAATATCAGCACCAAAGAGTAAGACGATTGTAGGGATGAGCAGTTCACCTCCAGCCACTCCCATGAGTGCAGCGACGACACCTATGCCGAAGCCAACCATCATCCCTGTGATGACTAGTGATGCACCAGTCATTAATGGCTTGTTATTTGTGATGGGCTCATGGCCGAATAACAATGCTGCTGCAATCAGCATGAGCAACACTGCAAGCACACGATAGAGCGTCTTGGATTTCAGTTTAATCGCCCATGCAGCCCCATACCATGCACCTATGAGACTCCCAGCCAGCAAGGTGACAATCACATCCCATCGTTCGAGGACGCTGGATAAGGGGATTGTGCCCATCCGAAACGGCAAAGAGGATGCTACTACTACAAGGCTTAAGGCCTTGTTTAAGATGACTGCTGATAAAGCATCAAAGCCAAACAGACCAATAAGCAATGGGAGCCTGAATTCAGCGCCGCCCAATCCGATCAGCCCGCCCAGTGTGCCGACAGCAAAGCCGCTAGAGATGACTGGCAGTGGTCGATGTATTTGCATGGGGAAGTGAGTACATTTTCAGACGCCTCAAATATGACCAATCAGCTGTAATGCCTGCTGGAGCTTTTCTTTATCATGCAGGCAGTCAGGACTCAGGCTCAGGAATGCCTCAATCCTTGTGCGTAGAATCGAGTATGCTTGGGTGAATGCAGCCTCTATTTCACTGTCTGTACCAGTTGCTTTGGCGGGGTCATCAACGCCCCAATGCGCCCTTAGTACGTTACCAAGGTATGCCGGGCAGGTTTCCCCCGCCGCATTGCTGCAGACGGTAATGACAATGTCTGGCGTCACTGGTAGGTTGTCCCATGACTTGCTGTAATAGCCCTCTGTGGCTATGCCCTCACGCTTGAGCAGGGCGATAGAGCGAGGATGCACTTCACCTGTCGGCTGGCTGCCTGCGCTCATGGCTTGCATGCTGTCTGGCGCTAATGCATTGAATGTTGCTTCAGCAAGGATGGAGCGGCAGGAGTTACCTGTACATAAAAATAGGATATTCATTGCATGCTTTCGATAATTAGGCGTTCTCGTACCAATTGCGGCTACGATTGACGATTGCGACCACAGACAACATGACGGGCACCTCAATGAGTACACCGACAACGGTGGCGAGCGCCGCACCTGAGTTGAACCCAAACAGCGCGATAGCCGTTGCTACCGCCAGCTCAAAGAAGTTTGAAGCGCCAATCAGTGCCGATGGGGCAGCGACACAGTGAGCCACCTTCAGTTTCTTATTTAGCCAGTACGCCAGCATGGCGTTGAAATACACCTGAATGGTGATGGGCACTGCTAACAAGGCGATCACGAAGGGCTGCGCAATAATCTGCTGACCCTGGAAACCAAACAGCAAGACCAGCGTTGCCAGTAATGCGGACAGGGAAACAGGCTGGATGCGTTTGAGTAATGTATCCAGCGCTTGCTGACGGCCTGAAAATATCACTTCACGCATAAACTGGCTGATCACCACAGGGACGACAACGAAGAGCAGCAGAGACAAAAAGAGCGTGTTCCAGGGGACGACGATACTGGATAGCCCCAACAATAATGCGACCAGTGGCGCGAAGGCAAACAGCATAATGGCATCATTAAGTGCCACCTGAGAGAGGGTGAACTTAGGCTCGCCGCCGCATAGTCCACTCCAGACAAACACCATCGCCGTGCATGGGGCTGCCGCTAACAAAATCAGGCCAGCGATGTAGCTGTCAATTTGCGCCGCGGGTAATAAGTCACCAAACAAGTGGCGAATAAATAGCCATGCAAGCAAGGCCATAGAGAAAGGCTTCACTATCCAGTTGATGAACAATGTCACGCCTATGCCCTTGCTGTGCGCCAGAACATCGCCCATGGTCTTGAAATCAATCTTTAGCAGCATCGGGATAATCATTAACCATATCAGGACAGCTACCGGGAGATTCACTTCAGCGATTTTGAGGCTGCCCACCGTTTGGAAGAAGCCAGGAAACACCTGACCTAATGCGATGCCAGTTACGATGCAGCCAAGCACCCACCATGTCAGGTTGCGTTCAAAGTTGCTCATCGGGCTGGTTTGCGTGATCTGATTCATTAGCAGCACTTCTTACGGGTAGCTATTTCAATCTTTTGCGCAGCCGGAATGCAACAGGCAGCACCAGGCGCTGATGTTTCTTGCCCGCTAAAGGTGGGCGCACTGGCTAATGTGCGATAGGTTTCCCAGGCGATCCCAGAGGGGTCTTGCACCCAATGCTTGTCAGACTTTGCATAGCAGCAAGTCGTGCCCTCTTCAGTCACCAGGCTAAGCTCGGCTTTTTCTAAGCGCGCTTTGATTTCCTCAAGCTCAGATTCATGCTCAACCTGAATGCCAATATGGTCTAAGCCAGCTTTGGCACCACGTTTGCTGATAGCAAAATTGACTAACGGGTCATCCAGCATCCACTTGGCATAGTCGGGTTTAGAGACGGTTGGAGACGCGCCAAAGAGCTTGCTATAGAAGCCGACACTCTGATTGATATCGTCAACGGAGACATGCAAATGCATACGTTTCATTATTCATTCCCTTTCTCGGGATTGCAGCTAGTGATATCGGGGCAGCATTCAGTGACACCGGCACAGCAATTTTCAGTGAGATACGCAAGTAAACCATTCATTGCGGCATAGTTGGCCGTGTAGTAAATGAATCTGCTGACCTGGCGCGAGTGAATCAGTCCGGCATGGCTAAGCTCTTTGAGGTGGAACGAGAGCGTGCTGGGCGGAATGTTGAGTTTCTCACCAATGCTGCCCGCTGGTAGCCCCTCAATGCCTGCTTGAACAAGCAGGCGAAATATCTCCAGGCGTGCCTCTTGAGCGATTGATGAAAGCTGCGTCACTGCTGATTTAATGTCCATGTATTCTATATTTCCATAAATATGGAAATAATGCAACCATCTGATAATTTAATTGCATCAGATGGGTGTGTGTCAGCTAACGATACGTATTGAGCGAATGGTTACCGCTGGCAATAAAGGTTGGGGCGGTCATTCCGGTGGAGAGTGTTGGCTTGGTGTGAGCGTTGGCATTTATCAGGGCGAGAATGGCAAGCTGTAGTGCTCGCCTCGCCTCATAGTGGCCGCTATTGATAGAAGCTGCCCTGATAGGATTTTCTATGAATGCTCTTCTATTAAGCCAAAGATTTGATGATAAATGGCTGCAGTAATATGGACTGCAAACAGCGGGTAAATCATCACCGAAATTAAATAATGAAAGCCTAATAAGGTTTGGTGAATGGGGTGCGCTTTTTCAAGTAATGGCGGTAATTCTAATATATCGAAAAAATACAGTGTTTCGCCGCTGCTTAGCAACATCAATATCCCCAAGAAACACTGTGTCATGATGATGAGGTATATGGATCTGTGCAAGGAAATCGCCACCAGCTTTTGCCAGGTTTTGATACTGTAAGAATGAATAGGATTTGGGTTCAGGTTCCGCCATGTCAGCCTGGCAAGCATCAATATCAGCAACAGAATGCCGATTGAAGCGTGCAGGGAGATTAGTGTCAGTTTGTCAGCGTTGGTAGCCTTGTCTGTGAACTGGCTAGCCACCACGATGATGGTTAACAGCATCGCTACACTGGTCCAATGCAGAATTCTGGCGATCAGACCATATTGTGTATACGAGTTCTTAAGATTGATGCCCATGGTGAATATGCGCCCAAATGCTATTGCTTTACGCTAGCGTTAGCTTACTTCAGGGAGTATCTAAGCGTTTTAATCGCAGCCATGCCAAACCCAAAGGTGGTTAACGATAATGTCGTGTAGAGAAACACAATATAAGGCAATGAGTGAATTTTTGGGGCAATTGCTAACACGAGAAATGCCGTTGGATTGCCGATGGAACCTAATGCCATTGGCCACAGGACAAACTTGGGCAAGCTGATTTTTGAGGCATAAAAACCTAATAACAACATGGTCATCATTAAGTAGTCTAAATGGCCAGATAGCAGATTTTCGGTGCTGGTAAATAGATTGAGCATGTAAGGAATTTTCATGCCACGGGTCATCACCAGGCACCATGCCAGCACTAAACCCAATAGCAATGTAATGCAAGCTGTCCTCAGTAAAATCACATTGCCTGCATGTTTATCTTCATTCATCTTTATTTCCCCTTGAAATCTTTGTTTTAATTCGCCACACCACTAAGGCTGTCTGACTAAACCTAATGTGAAACGCCCAAATTAGGATAGATTGCCGATATAGGCAGACAGGTCTGTATGTAGTGTATAAACTTTTTTGAGGTAATGCAAGAGGGGGCTGGTCAGGGAGTATTGAGGTGACTAATTGATGGTCATTTGGAGTTAGATCGTTGGCCGATCTGTCGGCTTAGCGTAAGGTGCGCGATTTTCGCGCGCTCATTGAAGGGCTCAAGAGCGCGGCAGTGACGGTATCCATTCAGATTTCTCAACCTGATTCATCTCATTTCATAAGTGTCGGTATGAGTGACGGCGACTGATGGAGATGCTGCCCCTAAAAGAATGGCGAGTAGGTGATACAAATAAGGCACGAATGAAATCGCTGCCAGGGCCGGTGTCAGGTCGAATACAAAGGCGACAGACGGGATGAGCACCAACCAGTTTTTGCCGATAATGGTGCCTCTGATCAAACAGATTCCCCATATTCCGACCATGGACAAGACATAAAGTATAGAGCCGTTTGCAACAGTGCCAGCATCAGCTAAATAGGTTGGCAATACCAGGACAAGATAAGTCATTACGAATAATCTGGTATTGGAAAATGCTTTATACATGGCTCAACATCCTTGTTTATGCTTTATTTTTAACCTTCATCTAAGTCGTATGTTATACATTTCTATGGATAAAATTAGTCCTTCAGATTGCATATAACTGTTTCTTATTGGGATACAATCAGCTGATGTATGATTTAAACCTGATGATCATTTTTGCGCATGTGGTCAATGAGCAAAGTTTCTCGGCTGCAGCCAGGAAGCTGGGCATGACCAAATCCTCCGTGAGCAAGGCGGTCGCGAAGTTAGAACATGCCTTAGGCGCCAGTTTACTTAACCGCAGTACCCGGCATCTCAGCTTGACCGAAATTGGCGCAGGCTTTTATGACTATTGCACCCGCATCAGTTATGAAGCCGAAGAAGCACAGCAAATGATTGAAAGCCTGAATGCACAACCGCGCGGCGTGCTTAAAGTAGCCGCTTCAGTGGCTTTTGGCACCTTGCATATTGCGCCTGCCATTGCTGAGTTTATGGATCGATATCCGCAATTGGAAATCGACATGACGATTACCGATCGCTTAGTGGATTTGACTGAAGAGGGGTATGACGTGGTGATTGCAATCACCAGGGATTTGCCGCAAAGCCTGGTGGCGAGAAAGCTGGCACCGATTCGACGAAACCTGTGCGCAACCCCCAAATACTTCGAGCGCCATGGCATTCCCGTCATCCCGCAGGATTTAGTCAATCATAATTGCCTGGATTATATTCACTCGGGAGACAAAGGCCTGTGGCGCTTTAACGGGCCTCAGGGCGAGGTTGCCGTCAATGTCTCTGGCAGGTTGCGGATTAATGACGATGAGGCATTGTCGCAAGTCGTTTTAGGCGGCTTTGGCTTGGCGCTATTACCGACGTTTATTATTGGTAAGGATCTGCAAGCCAAACGTCTGAAATCGGTTTTGTCTGAATACATTCCTGTAGAGCAACATGTCTACGCATTGTATTTGCCTAAGCGGAATTTACCTTTGAAAACTCGTGCCTTTATTGACTATTTGTCTGAGCGATTTGGCGCAGAACCTTATTGGGATAAAGCGTCGCCATCCGACTTGGATTGAAAAAGCAGTTCTTTTATGATGCTTGATCACTGCAACATAGAGTGATTGTAGTCATATAGGAAACAGTGATGTTCTATTGCACAGGCTTATTCTTTCCAGCTGTAGCTATTATTCTGTCCGCTTGCCCTTGGGGATGATTAGCATTTTGTATGGTTGGAAAATATGGAATCTGAAAACTTAATATTGTCGGATCAGGACTATGCGCGCTTATCGACGCTGACGCATGATGAATCGTTACGGGATGAGCTAGGCCGGGCGATTGTCGTTGCCGCGGATCAAGTGCCTGTGGATGTCGTGAGGATGAACTCACGTGTGATTTACCTGGATCAAAGCAACGATTTAAAAAGGGAAATTGAGTTATGTTTTCCTGAAGAAGCTGATCTTAAACTGGGAAAGATTTCTGTATTTTCACCGGTGGGCACTGCTTTACTCGGATTAAAAGTCGGCCAGGAAATTGATTGGCCATTCCCTAATGGCGAATCCAGACGGCTGAAGGTGGTACATGTGACTCACGTACCTTGAAGTTTTTCGCGTTGATACGAAGCGCCTTCCCGGCACATTCGGGAAAATTTCCCATATGAAAGATAGGCGCTTCCCGGCATTATTCAGTCAGGGCATGCTTTGCCACTAGGACCGTTTAAACTGAGGTGACTTATTTTAAACGGGGTAAAACATTCCCTATCCGCATTCGATTAACTGCATATTGATTCAGTGCTAGAAAAGGCATCTCTTCGGAGGTGCCTTTTTACTTTTCGAGCTTATGTGCACCTGTGCATTTGTCTTTAAAAGCGAGAAGCGTACTATCGAAAGATTTTTTGCGTTCATTAAACGCGCTGGTTTTGCTATTTAACNNTTTAACTGGTCTAACTGATTTTTTAAGCCTTCTAAATTGTCATTAAATTGCTGCTGTTTTGCTTTTAATTGCTGCGTTTTTTCTTTTAATACGGATGAGTCAGCATTAAATTTAGCAATGTCTTTATTGAATTGGTCGACCTGTTGATTGATTTTCTTTGCCGTTGGCGCATCCACTCTCTGGCGCGTTTGCACAGAGAGCGCTTGTTTTCTTTGAGAGAACTGATCATTCAGCGCATTCATTGCTGCAATCTCTGACTGCACCGCACTTGCCTCTTTTTCCAAAGTCAGCCGGGCATTCTGGTTTTCCTGCACACTATTCTCGGCTTTTAATACTTCTTCGTTCATCTGTTTTGTTTCGAGTTGAAAGCTATCAAATCGCTGCCTGATCGTGACATCAGAACTCATGCATTCTTCTAGTTCGTCAAAAGTAATCGAGGGCATGTCTTTCGTCTCTTTGCCCCATACATGGTAAATGCCAGGCAGCCTGATGGTCGATGGTTGCGGCATTTCTTCGGCAGCTAAACGAGCGTTTGCAATGACAGAGAGCGCAACCATGGCGGCTGCAAAAATATGAGTCAGAGTGTTATTCATTTTTTTCGACTAAGTATGTAGTGGTTTTTATGTGCTTAACATGACCTGGCATGATGAAATGCTCAATGAGAGTCATGCCTTACTTTAATGCATTTCTCGTTGTATTTGTTATGGCGGGATAGGATGCGTAAAGTTGATTTACCTGGCTTGGCAATCCCGGTTTTTCAACAGGTGTCTATCATATAATGCCGGGCAATTAAGTCAGTCATAGTTAGTCCATGTCTTCCAGTAGTTTGCACAATACCTCAATAGACAAGAATCGTCGCTCGTGGCACAAGAAATCTCAGTTAGTCGATAGTACGGGCTGTCAATATATCGTGTTTACACACGATATCTCTTTGATGGGAATGAGCCTCTTCGCCGACAAGCAATATAAACCCGGGCAGATATGCAATGTGCATGTGCCAGTATTTGTCGGGTCGGCACTGCGTAATTACCGCTTTAATTGCCGGGTGACGTTCTCTTCGCTGTGTGGCATGAAGGGCTTTAGAACCAATCTGGAGTTTTTGGACGTCTCTTCAGAAAATCGAAGCTTGATTCAGTCGGTGATGGCGCAATAAGCTGCATTCACTGAGCGCGATCATCACACATCCAGCCGGGCATTCCGGTGGCCCTGATCCCTTGATTTCTCTCCTCTGTTGGTTTTTTCATCCATTATTTTGCAGCTCTCCAGAGAGGATGATTTTCTCACCTGACACAGCAGGCACGTGCGTCACCAGGCATGCCGCCACTTTAGAGGCCTCTACAGCGCGCAGGTGCATGGGTAAAAGCGGTGCTAACAGTTTGAAAATAAAAATACCGAGTTTTTCAGCATGTCGTTGCGGCTGCTTTAACGCGTCACGGTCACCTAGCAAAAAAGAGGGGCGCGCGATCACCAAGGTTTCAAAGGGCAGCGTGGAGAGCTCAGCTTCGAGCTCGCCTTTAATGCGGTTATAAAAGAGCATTGAATCAACATCTGCCCCCATGGCGCTCACCAAGCCGAGTCGTTTTGCGCCAGCGGTGAGTCCGGCATTTGCCACGGCCACATTTGCGTCCAGATCTATGGCTTCAAAAGCTGCCCGGCTACCAGCTTGTTTGATCGTGGTGCCTAGTGCCAGATAAATTTCATCTAGCGGCGGCAGTGGGGGTAATTGCTTGAAGTCTACTTGATGCAGGTGGAGCTTGGGATGTTGGCGCGTGAGATCGCGTCTGGACAGCAGATGGATTTCTGAGACCGTATCGTCTTGTAACATGCGCTGCAAGATATGCGAGCCTACCAGGCCTGTTGCGCCAGCAATTAATACTCTGCGATGGGTCACTTGATTCTCCTGCGGTTAAGTCAAGGGGGGATAGACAGCCAGGCCGTCGCTACATGGCCAAAGGCTTGGCTTGACGATATTGCAAATCCTCGAGGGTGACATCCATGCCACCCACCTGGATGCCTAGTAAATTCAGTAGCGGGTCTAGCAATACACGCCCGATCTCCGCCAACAGCGGGCTGACCAGTGTGGAAATCACATTATTCACCAATCCCAGATTCAGTACACTCAGAATGGTCACATTGAGCGCGTTCGATTTTGACAGGGCGTTTTCCAGGCTGCTGCCCACCGGGCTGGAGACCGACTGCATTTGGGGCAAGTGATTCTCCACCGGATTTGCTACTGAATATTGAAGCGTTTGGGCATTGGCTGGTTGAATAGGCAGGTTTAAGCCGATATCTGCAATAGGAATACTCAACAAGGTGGACACTCTTGCTGGTCCCGTACCGGCATTGTTGGTGAGCGTGAGCGCTGCGATGCCGGGGCTGGCGTCTATTTCAACCTCTGATACGCCATCATTTTGCTGTATGGTACGCAGCCCGGCAGAGCCTTGTGCGACTTCGGTATTCAACGCAAGGTCGATGCGCGCCAACAGTGGAATGTTGACCAGAACGCCAACCCTGGCCCTGATTTGCGCCGTTCGCGCGATAGCACATAGGTTGCCACTGCCCGCTGCCGGGCCTACACTCAGTTGGGGCGGTTCAATGACCGTCACTTGCGCGCTGATATTGGTGATAGAGGCCAGGTTGAGTGTTAAAGGCAGGCTGATTGCATTGGTGCCATTGGCAATCATGGCGGCCGTGGTAATCATGGATAATGCATTCAGGGCAACAGCAGCCGCGGCATTGGTGTCAGGTGTGGTCACCGCCAGCACATCCCCCAGCTTGATGGGGACATTTTTGATGGCAATCGCCGCGATACTCTGCATGGCCGAGACCGCTTGCAGATTTGCCGCCCCACTCTGGCCTGCCGCACTGGCGAGCAGATCGAGTAGATCGCCAATTTGCATATTGGTATTGAGTAAATCCTCCAGCGTACCGGCTTGGCCGGACACAGCTAGGATATCGTGCAGCGTGATTTTGGTGGCTGCGATGCCTCGATAAGTCACTGCATCCAGGTTGAGTGGCCCACCCAGCATGCCTCCGAGCAGCCCGTTCAACAGCACGGATTGCTGGCTGCTGAGGCTGGTTGTAAAACTGCCTACACTAAACACGGCTAATGGCGGATCGGACACTGACACCGCTTCCGCCCGCAAGAGCATGGTGCCACCCATCAGCCCACCGGCGACCAGGCTTTTAGCGACTTCTTTTGTCGCCCTGACATAAATCGCCTGATGACTGCCATCAGCGGTAAATTGCCGTATGCCTTGGACGGTATCCAGCCTGCCAAGCAGGACTTGGTTGGGATTGCTGGCAAGTTGTCCGCCGTAGCCATTATTCACTGCCGCTTGCTGCGCCATTTGTACGATATTTTGCAGATTGGCCTGGCAGCCAAGATAGCGTGAGGCATGGATGGCAGACATATCTGCAATCGATTGCAATTGCTTTTGCTGCATCCACAGGCGGCCACTGTCTACCACCAGGGCAGTGAACAGCAATGCCATCAATAGCAGCAAACCGCCGGCAAGGCCGATCGCTCCGCGCTGGGATTGCGCGCTAGCGGGTGGTGGGCATTGCATGCTCATAATACTCTGGGATGGGTTTCTCAAAGCTCTTGATGTAGCGGCTATGCACTTTATCCATCACCTCGCCAGAGACCGGCTGGGCTTGGGGCGAGGCCGCTTTGCCAGAGCGTTGCAGTTCCAGCCATTGTTGCGTCGGCGATAGCGCGCGTGCAGGTGGCTGAACGATGGCCTGGTTGTCTTCCGCCATGGCATGGGTGACGCTGAAAAAGCCGCAGAGGGCGAGCGTAATAAATCGTTTCATGATGCACTCCTTGCGGTTTAAGGGCCTGCTCGACGGTTTTCCGGGGTCATTTTCTTAAGTTGCTGCATTTCCTCGGCGTCGACGCCAAATTGCCTGGCAAAAGCCTCGGCCCTGGCGGTGTCGCCTTGCTGGTAAAGCAGCAGGATGAGGTTATGGGCAGCCTGCCGGTAGTCCGGTGCAAGCTCCACTGCGGTTAAAAACTCGTGCAAAGCCGGTTCTGTTGCGCCCGATTGCATCAGGACGTAGCCATGATCATTACGGATGGTATGTTCCGTTGGCAGTGCATCACTGGCTGCCTGCAAATAGCGCAGTGACTCTTGCAAATGACCGGCATTGCTGGCAATCAGCCCCAGGCCGCGATAGGCGTACCCGGAAACGCAACTGGTGGTTAACTGCTCATAAATGACCTGGGCCTGCAAGGCGCGCCCGGTTTGGCGTAAGCCATGGGCACGCAGCAAGGCCGCCTGTTCATTTTTAATGTTGGCCGCTTCCAGGTGGGCGAGTGCAGCGTGCGGTTTGCCTTCGGCCAGCATCTGCTGAATGAATCCGAGTTTTGTGGTTTCTTCAGCGGACACATCTGTGCAAGCCTTATTGGCTGGGACTTTGATCTGTCGCAGCGATTTTGTATCGGTATCAGCAGCGAGCGCATGTGGCAAGCCATGTAGCCAAAGCCCCGCTAATACCATCATGATGGTGATCGATTTCATAAGCCGTTTGCTCCTTTCAATGCTTTCGCCAGCCCGATAAATCCTGGCCCAGCCAGGAAGATCATCAGTGCTGGAAACAAGAACAGAATCATGACCACTGTCATTTTTGCCGAGAGTTTGCTGACATATTCGCGCAACTCCGAGACCTGGCGTTGCTCGATCAGTGCAGTATATTCAGTCAGTGAATCTCTGATATTGCCGCCATAGCGCGTGACCTGCTTAAGCATGGCAATCGTGTCGTTCAACTCCATCACTTCTAATGGCGCGGCCATTTCGACCAGCGCATCCGATCGGTCTTGACCCGTTTGTATACGTTTGATCACCAGGCCGAGCTCTTCGGCAAGGTTGGGAATCAGGTCTTTGCCCTGTTGCTCGATGACCAGCAGAATATGCTCCATGGACAGGCCTGCCTCAAACAGCATGCGCAGCAGGTGCAAAAACGGCACCACCTCTTTACGGATGGCATCACGCCGGCTTTGCGCTTTCCAGCGCAGCGAGCGGCGAATGAGCACAAAGGTGGCTGCAAACACAAAAAGCAAATGAAATAGCACATTGATCAGGCTGTCCTGGTTCAATATGGCATACATGGCAGAAAAGGCACCAAGTACTGTGGGCAGTCCCCATGCGATTAGCAAGAACGTACATTTTGCCTTGGCACCCGGCCAACCTGCCTGTAGCAGCAAACGCTGCATTTCCTCCATTTCGCTGCGCGAAACCTTGTCCAGCATGTTTTGCAAGGCTTCTTCAAGATCGAGTGATCCTAATTGGGCAGAGATATGAATGCCTTCCTGGTGCAAAGCTTCGCGAAAGCGTCGCTGGATATGTCTTGGGTGGCTATTTTTTTGGGCCGTGTAAAGAAATAGCCCCGCCGCCAGTAACATCAGGATGATAGAGATCGACCAGGCCATATTCATCGTCAAACACTCCGCAACATACGCCAAAGGATGAGTGCCCCCAGCCCTTGAAATACCATGGCGGTCACTATCATGGTTTGCCCAGAGGCATCCTCAAGTAACATGTTCAGGTAGTTGGGGTTGGTTAACATGATGTAGCCAGCGATGACCAGCGGCGTCACTCCCAGCACCCAGGCCGACATTCTGGTTTCGCCGGTCATGGCGGCCAGTTCACGTCGCGCCAGCTCCTGTTGACGCACCATTTTTACTACGCTCTCCAGCATGTCACGCGGGCTGCTGCCGTGGTGATTGCTGATGCGCATGGCCAGCGCAATCAGGTTCAGTTCACGCAGATTATGTAACTTGGCTGCCTCTGACAGGCTTTCGATCATATCTGCGCCCAGGTCCGCTGCGCGCACCACGCGATCCACCACGTCGCGTAATGGCGTCAGTGCCTCGCTTGCCGCAAAACGCATAGCGCTTTCCAGGCTGCGGCCGGTACTGAGACTGCGCAATACCTGATCAATAAACAGGGGGATCTGGGCAACGGTTTGTGCCCGACGCCGATGCAAGCGGCTGTATGGCAGCAAAAAACCGAACACAAAGATCGCGGCACTGAAGATCAGCACGGCGCCCACAAAACCATAGATAAGCCAACCCACCATGCCTGTGAACATAAAGGCGACCGGGATGCCAACCATATGCTTTTTTTGCAGCTCGAACCCGGCATAGATAGAGGCGCGCACCTTAAGCAGGTGCCAGTAACTTTGCTGGTCGCCGGGTGCGACGCCGGAGACAGTACTGCCATACGGCAGCACTTCTCTGAAATGAAGCATCATGCGTTCGCGCAAACGTTTCTGTTTGCTGTGTCTGAGCATCCACACGGCGAGTAGCAACATGCCTATGGCGCCGACAATGAACGAGATGGCCAGTGTATTCATTACAGTTTCCTGAACGCCAGGTCTTGTAACTTTTTATTGCAGGGACGGACCATCGGGTGTGCAAAATGCCCGGTATTGGCGTCATAAGCATAGAGTTCATTCAGCACGAAATGACCATCCCGTACCCCTGCAATCTCGGTAATCGAGATCACTTTGCGTTGCCCGTTTGGCATACGGGCGATTTGCACCACCAACTCAATCCCGGCGGCGATCATTTTGCGCAAGGTGGCTTCTGTGCCGTGGAATTTGGCTAATCCGGCCAGCATTTCGAAACGCAACATGGCATCTTCCGGACTGTTGGCATGCACGGTACTCATACATCCGTCATGTCCGGTATTCATTGCTTGCAGCACATCCATCACTTCTTCGCCGCGCACTTCGCCCAGTACGATACGGTCTGGCCGCATGCGCAAAGAGTTTTTCACCAGTTCACGTGCAGTGATTTCACCATGGTCGTCGATATTCGATGGCCGGGTTTCCAGTCTGACCACGTGTTCGTGCTCCAGTTGTAGCTCTGCGGCATCTTCAATGGTGACGATACGCTCGCTGTGGGGGATAAAACGGCTCAAGACATTCAATAAGGTTGTTTTACCGGCGCCCGTCCCGCCACTGACAATCAGGTTGCAGCGGCGCTCAACAGCGGCGGTCAGAAATGCCAGCATATCGTTGTCTAATGTGCCGTATTGCAGCAAATCACCAGACAGCAAGGGTTGCTTGCGGAATTTACGAATAGACAGGCAAGGGCCATCAAGCGCCAGCGGCGGAATAATGGCATTGACCCGGCTGCCATCCGGCAAGCGGGCATCCACCATGGGGCTGGCTTCATCAATACGACGGCCCAAGTGTGCGAGAATGCGGCGAATCACACGTAATACATGTTCGTTATCAATGAAGCGCAACGAGGTGGTTTCGAGTCGCCCATCCCGTTCTACAAAAATCTTTTTAGGGCCGTTCACCAGAATATCGTTAATACGGTCATCCTTGATCAGGCTTTCCAGTGGGCCATAGCCCGCCAGCTCATCCACGACTTCCTCGACCAGGTTATCCAGGTCGTAACCACTGATGGGCAAGTGCCGTTCGGCGACATAGCTGATCACCTTCTCCCGCACATAGTCTGCGATGTCACTGCGGGCGAGGTCAAGCAGGCCGATATGGTCACGTTCAATTTCTGCAATCAGGTGCTGATGGAGTTGAAACTTGAGCTCCTGATAGTCTTGCGCCTGTTTCAGGCCATAATCAAATCCACGTAGCTGCAGGTTCATCATTGCCTCTCTAGTGCTTTTCACGCAGAGGCGTGATCGCAGAAATCAGTTTGTGAAGCAGACCGTCCTTTTTCTCTGAGGCAGAGACGGGGGCGTCCAGTAGTTTGTCAGCCAGTTTGCGTACACTGACGCTGTATGGGTCATTCGGCGACAGCTCAAACATGCTTTCCCCTGAATTCATGGTGGCCAGGCGCGCCATGCCTGACGAGGATAGGGTGGCCAGCAGCGGCAGGCCAAAAGACTGGGCAATACTCTCGGCATCAGGCGGCATTTTTGACAGGTAATGATCTACCACAACACCCGCGCCACTCAATGCGACTTTTTCTTCTCGCAGATGTTTGATCAGTTGCATATTCTGTCGGCAGCTAGGCACACTTTGTTCGACTAACAGCAGCACTTGATCGACATTGCCTAATAACAGCAGCAGGAAATCCGAACCGACCATGCCACCAAGATTGACGATGATTCTGGGGAAGTGTCGACGCAAACTCCGTAACAGCACGCATACATCTGCTGCCGTGAATTGTGCGCCTGCCCAGGGGTCTTCCGGCATTGAGAGTACGGTGAGGCCACTTTTATGTCGGCCAAAGCCGGTCTGGATCAGTGTGGAGTCGATTCTGCGCAGGCTGCGAATGGCATCAATAAAACTGTAGGACGAGGTCAGCCCCAGGTATAACATGGCATCCCCGTGCGGGACGCCGAGGTCAAGCAGCAGGGTAGGTTCCGTCTCTTGCACGGCCAGGGCCAGGTGCAGGGCCAGCATCGGTGAATCACTGCCAGGTCTCGCACTGATCACGGCAGTGATTTTGCCGCCATGATCTGCTTGCGGTGCATGCAGTGCCGCATCGCGAGGGGTCAGGCGTTTGACTTCAGCCACCACTTCGCTGGCACGGGTATCGGTCTTGATAAAGTCGCGCGCACCCAGGCGCATCACCGTTAATAGCAAATTCTGGTCAAAAGAGTCTGCAACGACGATCACCGGCAAGAATGGTTTGGCTGCAATAATGCCTTCAATCAACTGCGCCTCTTGCCGATAGTCGGCGGGATTCAGCTGGATAAAAATGGTGGTAGCGCCCACTGCATCCGAGAGTTGTACTATGCGCTCTGTTGCAGGAGAGTCACCGGGAATCACATCCCCTTCATCCTTGAGTGATTGGCTTAACCATTGCAGGCATTCCTGGGTCTGGGTGATGGCAATATAGCAGTTGCGTTCACTCATCTCGATTACCTCGAAAAACCGGTGGCAGGGATGCCAGCATCTGGCTGGGGCCCTTTTTGGAAAAACAAGTCACTAAAACTGGGGTTGTAATCACGCAGGTTGCCGCCCGGCAATACGGGCATGGCTGCATCTTTGGCAATGGGACGCACCAGGTGTGGGGTCACGATCATCAACAATTCCTTATCTTCACGTTCGAAGCGGGTCGAGCGGAAAAAAGCGCCGATAATCGGTAAATTTCCCAACCCTGGCAATTTGTCCACGTTTTGCAGCGTATTACGGCTGACCAGCCCGCTAAGCACAAAACTTTCGCCATCCCCTAAAGCCACGCTGGTGTCCGTCCTGCGCACACGCAGGCCTGGCACGGCCACGCCGCCACTTTGCACCGCATTGGAGAAGTCGATTTCACTGACTTCAGGCGACACCTTAAGGAATATTCTGTTTGCATCCAGCACGGTGGGCGTGAGCATGAGGCGCACCCCGTATTCTTTGTAGCGTATGGTGACGGTGCTATCGCCCCCGGCGCCAGCGCGGATGGGTACCGGAAACTCGCCACCCGCCAGGAAGCTTGCACTTTGGCCAGAGAACGCGGTCAGGCTGGGTTCTGCCAGGGTGTAGGCAAAGCCATTGGACTCCAGAATGCTCAGTGCACCGAGTAAACCCCGACTGGCATTCCCAGCCACAAAATTGAAGGCACTGGCTGTAGGCAAAAAGCCTGAGGCACTATTGAGGATGAAATCTTCACTAGGGTTACCACTAAAGGTCCCTGTCGGTCCCTTGTTAACACCGTTAAGATTGCCTGGGGACCCTAGGGCAAGCGTGGAGTTGCGACCATTTTTACCCAGGAAAAAACCTGCGCGCATCATATTCTGGCGGCTGACTTCTACCACCTTGATATCAATCTGTACTTGGTTGTCAAAGTTGCTCAACGTGGCGTCCATGGGCGCCTCGGCCTTTTTATCTATCGCCTGGCGTGCTAATGCGTGTTCTTCCAAGGAGTCTGCATCGCCAGCAATCGCTACCTGGCTGCCTGCCGGTAATAGTTTGATCGATTTGGAAAATTGCAGCCTTTGCTTTTCAATCGCCGTGCTAATGCTCACGCTGACCTTGATCTGCTTGGCGGGCGCTGCCGCCTGTTCGCTCTCCCAGATTGAAATCTCGGTCGCGCCCGGCTGTTTACCTGTAATCATGAGATTACGCGATGTCAGCATAGTGATATTTGCAATGTCCGGGTTACCTACCGCGACACGTTTGACCGCTTTGGCATGTACATACACCTGCTGGGTCCCGACAACCAGGCTCAGCTCATTGGGCTCCTCAGCCTGCGCAAGCAGCGCCAGGCTGCATAGGCAACTCAGCAGCATTGACCAGGCATATTTCATTGTTTGCATGATGTATCCTTGGCTTTCTTATTGTTATTTTTTCACGTTGACAACGTCTACCTGCTCACCGCGATGAACAATAATGCGTTGCCGTTTTGTGGCAGGCGTATGCTGTTTCACGGCAACTTTAGTGGTCTCCGCTGTGGTGCTAACCGGAGTGGCGGGCGCTATCCCTGCAGGCTGGGAAACTTCGCTAAGGCGGACAAACTGGTTGGTTGTCGTCGCTGATGCAGCTGTCCCAGGCAGTGGTTCGCCGCGCAGGGCTAAACGCAATATGCCCGTGCTATCTGCCAGCATCAGTTTTGACGTATCTTGTGCATGTACCGCCAGAATGGCAGAACGACTGTCCCGGCCATTTTTGCTGTCGATCCGGCTATTGCTCAGCCCCAGCTTGTTTGGTGTTGCTTGAGCGACTTCTTCCTGTGGGATGGGTTCAGGCTCTCCCGTCTGTGTACCGTAGGCCAGCACTTTCACATTGGTCAGCACCACTTGGCTGGAACTCACTTGCCCGGTTTCCTGGTCTCTGTGCAAATACAGCAGCACGTCTACACGATCCCCCGGCTTGATAAACCCCCCGACCCCGATCACTTCATTGACCTTGATGGCAACTGCACGCTCATCAGGCGCAAGTCCCTGGCCAAATACATTCTTGGCAGGAAAGTGCGAGGTTTTGAATGGCGTATCTTTCATGATTGTGCTGGTGGTTGCTTTACCTATCAGGTGTTGTGGGTCACTGAAGGCCTGCTTGTCATGTTGTTGCGTGGTAGCTACTTTGAGGTCTTCAGCGGTCAGCACGTGCCCGGCGGCAATATCGTTTGTGGCCAACACGTGTGAGTACGAGGGCACGACAACGGTTAATGACTCCGCAGGTTTTTTGTTGCTGATCCGATAACCGAGATAGCCGGTAACGATGGCGGCGATCACCATCAATGCCGCTAATATACGCAGGAATGTACTGTTCATGATGTCATCCTCCGTGTGGTGTCTTTTTTAAAGTTCGATCACTGCTGTGCCCGCCAGATCGGCAGGTACCCTGGGGATCTGGCCAATCACAGGTAAGGTCAGCATGGGGATCAGGGGGTCATTGGCATAACTGCTATACACCACGCGAACAGTCAGCTGGTTGCCATTCATAGACAATTGCACTTTGCTGTTAGCGGAACCCAGTACTTTATCTTTTGGCTTGGCAGGCAGCCAGTTCAGTGAATTGCCAACCACCGTTCTGACTCTTGGATCTACGCCATTGCTGAGATAAGCCGAATTATTGGCATATGCCAGACGATCCACTGCAATCGCCGCCCGCGCTCCTTCTTCCACCGCATGCACAAACGCAGATTGCATGAGCATCACAATGGCGTAATTCACCATGGCGTAGAACAGCGCAAAGAAAATAAGAAACAGCATCACAAACTCAATCGCAACCGATCCTGTTTGTGTGCCCAATCGTGGCAGGCGGAAAATTTTATTGATTGGTTTTATCATTTCACCATTCCTATGACACAGAGTAGTCCCGCGCTTAAGGCGGCCCCAAAAGGCATCCACCGTTTGGGGATTGCTTGGTTTGTCCTTAATCGAATGAATAGCATGTACACCAGGCCGAATACGCTTGCCAGCATGGCTGCAATCACGAAGGTGAGCAGCATCGTGTGCCACGGGCCAAGTAAAGCAATGACCAGCAAGCATTTGACATCACCGGCGCCCAGCATGCGTGCAGCATAAGCTGGCAATGTCAGTAGCAGGCTGGCGACGACACCAAGCGCGACAGATTGCCAGTTTGCGCCAAGCATGGCTTGCCCGGTGATCAGCAACCAGCCTATGGCGATCAAGCCTAACCCAAGCGTTAAGATGTTTGGGATACGCCTTGCATACAAATCCGCCAGGCCGATCCCCAGGCACCAGACAATGATGATTGTTTCTGCGATAGGCATAGGCTGCATTCAGTGTGCAATTGCCTGATGTTCGCAGTGATTATGGAGTGAGTGCTGTTGAAATCTGGGTAAAAATGTCGGAAATGAGGCCGTTAATCGGCTTCACGAAAGTGACCAGGGCAATGGCTACCATCGCTGCAAGCAGTGCGTACTCAATGGCGCTGGCACCTTCTTCGTCGCGCAAAAATTTTGAAATGACTACTTTAATCGTGTTGTGCATTTTGATTCCCCGAGTATTTTTTTGGGCTTGCTTTGACTTTAAGTTGTCGGCATAGACCCAAATTAATTTTACAAATGACAAAACCAACTTCTAAAGAGCGACTGAAATGATTGCTGCAGTGGGTCAGGCTTCATTGCTTTACCCAAAAAAACATTTATGTAATTTTTATAGCAACTAATGTGCCCACTTTACAACTGGTATAAGCATTATTTAAATTGTTTTTTTATAACTGTTTGATTTTTAGTGATTTTTGTTGAAAATAATTTACTATGTCTTGGCTGAAAATGCATTGGCCTTGTTTACAATTTTTGTCTAGGGATGACAAAATATGACAGAGATGTAAAAGTCTTTGTAACATTCGAGGGCATGCAAGCCCTTTAGACTTCTTTTGTGGGGCTTAATATTTGCCATTCGGCGCGATTGCGCCCATTTTCCTTGGCGCGATAAAGGGCTTTATCCGCTTCTTCTATCAGTTGTTGCATGCTGTTTTCCATCGTTGGCACGATGGTTGCAATGCCCATCGAAATGGTGACGATTTCATGCGTGGATTGTTCGTGCCGGATATTGAGCTTCTGGACAGCCGTCAGCATGCTGTCGCTGATATTGCGTGCTTCGTTTAAGGGTGTGTGAAACAGCACCACCGCAAACTCTTCACCACCGTAACGGGTGACTGAGTCGCCTGTTCTGCGCGCGCAACTATCCAGTGCTGATGCAACTTGCCTAAGGCATTCATCCCCTGCCTGGTGACCATAACTGTCGTTGAATTTCTTGAAGAAATCCACATCCACCATCATTAATGACAGCGGCACTTTGGCGCGGGAGGCTTGCGCCCAGGTCGTTGCCATGTTGGCATCAAAACTTCGGCGGTTGCCAATGCCGGTCAGGCGATCTTCCCAAGAGGCCTGTTCTGACGATATTTGTTTGAGCAAGACATCAATCAGAATTTTGCGTACTTCGCTTGCCGATGCCCACAGTGTTGCACCCACTACCACCAGGATGACCAGCACCATATGTAAGGTTTCAAAATCCAGGAACGGTGTCGCCAGCAGCAGGGGCGCATAGACGCCAATCGCAAAGGCAAAGAAAATCGGCAGGAATACGACCAGACGCGGCAGTGCCACGATGACCGCGATGAGCATAATGATCAGAATAGCGGCTTTGCTTGAGCGACCCAATAGCGGCAGTGCGATAGAGAGCGCCCCCCAGCCCAGCCCAGCCATGCCTGCGGCCATGACATGTCGGTTGATGCGTGCCAGTTCAATGCTGACATTGGCCGAGAGAAAGTCCAGGCGCCCCAGCCACCAGTGCCAGGCATGTGCAATCAGCAGCCAGGCGTACCATGCGCCTGCATAGACGCCGCCGATGTCCCAGGCCAGCATGGCAGCAGCCACCAGGCCACTGAACAATACAATCAGCTTGCCACTGTTTTTGCCGCGGTACACGTGGCGCAGCTCTTCACAGGCAAGATCATGCGGATTGAACTCCAGAGTCTTAATGGCACTTTCTCTTGTTTTATTGACCACGTTCAATCCTGTTCTAATGCGTTGATTATTTGAATGTGGCAATCGGCAGTTACAGCACTGAACATGACCGGATGCCAACGATTTATCGCATGACGAGTGTGCTTATTATGCTGCATTTTGTAGGACTGTGCCTGTTAGCTTGCTGCAAATTGTACGGCTAGTCCGGTCTAGGTCTGGTCAGGGCAATTTATGGATATTGTGTGCTTTAATCGCTGCCAGTCAGCCTGCCTTTGATGGCTGCTTTCATCAGCCTTCTGAAGGATGGGCACTCCAAGTGTGACGGCGCTTGACACACAGCGGCATGCTTGAGGCAATTGCTCATGATGGTGAGTCGTTGAATGGTCTCGTCGATATGTGCCGCTTTATCCAATAGCTTATTGCGATCCACCAGGTGTTGTTGGTTTGCGGCAAACATGGTGCTGATTTCTTGCAAGGAGAAATCAGCACATTTGGCCAGGGAGATCAGGGCCAGTTGATCCATTACATCCGCTGAGAAATATCTTTGCAGGCCTCTTCTGCCCAAGGATTTGATTAATCCTATTTCTTCGTAATACCTGAGCGTCGATGCTTTGATCCCTGTCTTTTTCACGACTTCAGAAATGTTCATTTCAGGCTTGACCTCAAGTTAGCTTGAACTTGTATAGTGCTTTACACGGTATGCATTCGTCAATAAAGGGAGCGATATGAAAGTGACTATTTTATACAATGGGGTGCTAGTCGGCCTGGTAGCGACTATGTTGTTTGATGGCTGGTTATGGGGGCAGAAACAATTAGGGTTAAAAACACTCAATTTTGCCTATCTTGGTCGCTGGTTCGCACATTTCACACAAATGAAATTCGTGCATGACAATATTGGCAAATCACCAGCATTGACTCATGAATGGGGTATAGGCGTGGCCGGACATTATGCCATTGGCATATTGATCGCTGAGCTATTACTACTGGCTTGTGGTGAGCAGTGGATGCGCGAGCCGGAAATTGGCGCAGCGCTGGTGGTTGGAATGCTCACGGTTGTTTTTCCACTGTTGATCATGCAGCCGGGTATGGGCGCCGGCATCGCATTTAGCAAAACGCCGCAACCATTCATGAATAGCCTGAAAAGCCTGCTTAACCATACTATTTTTGGCTTATGTATGTTTTTAGCCGCAGAATTGATGAATCTATTGCGTTGAATAGAACTGAGGATATGAAGATGCGTTACAAACTACCACGTAAATATACACCGGTTGTATTTGCTTTTTATATGTCTGCTGTCATGGCCTTGTTGATGTGTATGGTGATTGTGGCCATCAATACCGGTGTGGATGGGCATTATTTCATCAGGGTTATCAAAGCCTACGCACTGGCGATGCCAAGCGCATTTGTCTTTCTGCAATTGGTGAGGCCGCTCGTTGTGAGGCTGGTGAATGCAACAGTCGCGAGCTGATCATATAATAAACGCATATGATATTCGGGAGTGGCGATGGGTAAGCAGTTTCAAGCATTAAGTGAGGCACATACGCAGTTTATTGCCGAGCAGAAAGTGTTTTTTGTTGGCACCGCGGTGGATCAAGGGCGGGTGAATATTTCTCCCAAAGGCATGCACACGCTTAAAGTGCTTTCGCCGCATCAGTTGGTTTGGCTGAACGTGACGGGGAGCGGTAATGAAACTGCCGCCCATGTGCAGCAGAATGCCAGAATGACGATCATGTTTATGGCGTTGTCGGGTGATCCATTAATTCTGCGTGTATACGGTCAGGCCAAGGTCATCCATAAACATGACACTGAATGGGATACATGGATTAGTCAATTTGATCCCTTGCCTGGTGCACGGCAAATATTCGTATTGAATATTGAACTGGTACAAACCTCTTGTGGTATGTCAGTGCCTTATATGGATTATGTTGGAGAGCGCGAACAGCTTAATGATTGGGCTGCGGCTAAAGGTGAGGCTGGGATTGCGGACTATTGGCAGGCAAAAAACCACACCAGCATCGATGGGTTGCCTACCTATATTCAAGGCAAAGGGATTGATTGAGCGTTAGTGCGCCACTGCTTTTGAGAACACATTCATGATGATGACTCCAGCCAGAATAAGTGCGATGCCGATCAGGGCAGGGGTATCCAGCGTTTGGTCAAAGAATACGCGGCCCACCACGGCCAGCAGCACGATGCCCAGGCCTGCCCATACCGCGTAAGCAATGCCGATAGGGATGGCTTTTAATACCAGCGATAAAAAGTAGAATGACAAGGCATAACCGACCACCACAATCACGGAGGGAATAGCTTTGGTAAAGCCCGCGCTGGCTTTGAGTGATGAGGTCGCGGTCACTTCGCTGAGAATCGCCGCGAACAAAAACAACCAATATTTAAACATGACTCTTTTTCCTTTATGATTTCTTTGAAACCACAGACTTCTTCCAGGCGCCGGTTTTCTTCCAGGTAAAGGTGCCGCAAGTAATCAGGTACAAAATCGCCGAGAAAATATTCAGCACGGGCACCATGCTTCTGAACGCCAAAAAGAATGCTTTGCTCAATGCATGTCTGGGCGTATCAAATTCACAATTTTTGAATTCAATTAAGCCGCCAATTGCCGAGATCAATAGCGGTACCAGATAGAAGGCAGAAAGCACATTGAAGTCCATGGTTTTTCCTTGTGAAAATACGTCTGTATTGCATAACGATGTTCATTATAAAACGATCGTGGTGATGGCGGCGCTTCTGGTTTATTGCTGGCGGTTCATGGTTCGCGGTTCATGGTTGGGCTATGTCCGATAATTCCTACAACAGATTCAGCGCGAGTGGGATAGGGCGACGCTGTGCAGTACGGCATGATGGCACCTGTATTGATTTGACCAAAATCTAAAAACCGGGAGGCTGTTCATCATGAAAAAACCTAATCCAGTGCCAGGTGCGACCAGTGCTATGTCTTTGATCGCGATCACGGCAGGAGCGGTTTCCGCCGCGCTGGTGATTATGTTTATCGGGATGTTTATGACCGTGGTCTCGATTGGATCCAATCCACCAAGCGATATGCATGCCGAGGGCCCCATGGTTGCCAGCCATGTGTTGGTGGTGGATGCGGTGAGTAACAGGGCTGGTCAGCGTGCACACAAAGCTGAAAAAGGGCATTTTATGGATGCTTTATTGCGCGAGGATATGCATAACCCCTCTGCAATGGCTGCCGAGGGGCATGGCCAGCCAGCGGCAAAAGTGACACGTATTTTCGCGAATCCGATGTCGATGCCCTTTGTGTCAGCAAAATCCCGTGTGACCAGGGTTTAAGCCAGTATCCTTAAAATATTTGGACTTCTTGAATCTTGAGCATTTTTAGTGCATTGTTCGACATTGAGCGGAAGATTGGTATTAGCACACCTACAACAGTATTTATGAGAGATATGCTTCATTCTGGAAATACACATGCATCCCTCGACCAAGTATCTCGGTCGGCGGCAGACGGAACACGCTCTGAGAAGTCGCCAGGTGCTGAGCGCGGTTCAGTCGATTTTGGCAAAGTTAATCTCATTCTCATTGGTCTGATTGTGGTGATTCTGTTCGGCCTGCTATCCAAGGAGGATGGGAATACCGCCTACTCCAGCCACGAAATGCGCATGCAGACGCAAGTGGTGTCAGAAGCCGGGCCTGAAACGAATGCCTCTGCCGCCGAAGCCGATGTGCCTGAAATTACAAGCGCAAGCGCGGCCCAAAACGAGGTGAGTGCCACGCCAGCGGCGCCAGCAAAATCCTCACCTAAACCAAGCAGCAAGAAATCTAAAAAAACTGAAGCAGCAGAGCCTGAGCCGGTGCAAGCCCCCGTGGTAGAAATACATGCCAGCCAGGCACTGCCCGTGGTCGAGCCTGTGCAGCAAAAGGATACCTCAAGAAAAATGCTGGTTTTTAATATCTGGAGTGTTTCTGAGCTGAGATTAAGAAGTGCTTACACCACATTTATGAACGATAGTTCTATTCCTGCTGCGCAACTTGAGGCCAGAAAAAAAGATTATTTGAGTTTTGTGAACCATCGCGCCAAAAAATGTGGCGAGCTCGACAATAAATTTGCTGGCAATATCAACACGGTTGAGCGGCTCACGTTTAGCAAGGGTGATGTCGACATTTTGGAGTGTCACGCGGCAGAAAATAATAGTGAGTTGGATAAGCTGCACGCTTCCCGCGAGCAGAGCTTCTAGTCTGTTATCAGCGTACTTGTGATTGATCAAAGACTCCAGGTTCAGGCCTCGAGTCTTTTTTATTGATGGGCTTATAAATCCTCCAGATCAGATGGCCGCGCGCGGTAATAGCCTTGTGAGTACTGGCAACCCATTTCTTTCAGTATGTGTTCCTGCTCCAGTGTTTCAACGCCTTCGGCAATCAGCCTGATATTCAGCTGTTTACCCATAAAGATAATGGTTTTGCATAAGGCCTGATCATTCAGGTTCACTGTAATATTCTTGATAAACGATTTATCAATTTTGACATAATCAATTTTGAATTTATTGAGGTAGGCCAACGAAGAATAGCCAGTGCCAAAGTCGTCAATCGCCAGTTTGATGCCGTGCTCATGCATGCTGTTCAGGGTTTCAACCACGTTGCTGGAGGGCTCTAACAGCAGCCCTTCAGTGATTTCAAAGCAAAAGTGGTCGCCAGAAATACTGCGGGCGGCCAGGCTGGAGATGAAATGGTGAATGGGCGCGGACTGCGAGAATTGCAAAGGTGAAATATTGATGCAGATTTCTACCGGACCAAAGCGCTGCTTAATCTGCTCAAAGTCCCTGATAGTTTGCTGGAACACCCATTCGCCAAGCTCAATAATATAGCCGTTCTCTTCGGCGATACTGATAAAGACTTCTGGTGAAAGCGTGCCAAATTCAGGATGCTGCCAGCGTAACAGCGCTTCTACTTTTTCACAGCGTAAATCAGTTAAATTGAAAATCGGCTGATATTGCAGATGTAGCTGATTTTTCTGTACGGCATAGCGCAACTCATTGCTGAGATGCGTTTTTTTGGTAAAAGCATCGTGCATGCCTTCGTTAAACAGAATGAATTTGTTCTTGCCCGTGCGCTTGGCCTGGTAAAGCGCCTGGTCCGCAAACATGATCAGTTCTTCTGCCTGCAGGCTGTTGTCTGGAAACAGCGAGACACCAATGCTGATGGAAACTACAAAAGATTTTTGCTGAATCGTAAATGGCGGTGCCATCGCCGTCATCAGCTGCGTACAAAGCTGGCGCAGCCTCTCCTCACTGGCCTCCTGTTGAATCACGATTAAGAACTCATCCCCACCAAATCGGGCTGTGAGGTTAGGCGGCAAGATAATGGACTGGATACGCGCCGCTACTTTAATCAGTACCTCATCGCCCACGGCATGGCCCGCCGTATCATTAATTTCCTTGAAATTGTCCAGGTCAATAATCATCACCCCCAGCTTGTTGGGGTGGTGTGTTGCTGCCTGTAGTGCCTGGTCAAGCTCATGTTTGAGTTGAAACCGGTTCGGCAGCTTGGTCAGAAAGTCATGGTTAGCCTGGAACCAGATGGCGTGTTGTGCCGCCACGGCTTGTTTTTTGTTGGCCTGGTACAGTTTAAGTAGTTGAATCAGCAACAGTACGGCAAAAAAGGACAGGGCGGAGACCAGGTATGGTGTGAGTGGATTCTCGGGTACTCTGCGCCACACTTCCAGGATGTCCGGCGGATTGATGCCTATCTGCAGGGTCGCTTTATTCAAAATACTGCGTAGCATGGGGTCGGTATCGCTGGCCGCCATAAATACTGTGCTGGTGATAGCAGTAATGCCACTTTTTCTGATGGCCTTGATTTTGTGGAAGTCCAGATGGTAGTCAAGCACCAGTTCATTGCCGACATAGGCATCTACCAGGCCAGCGTCCAGGTATTCAAAGGCTTCATCTGCAATATCGACCAGTTTGATTTTGACGCCGGGGATCAGCTCCCTGAGCTTGTGAGATAAAGGCCCATTTCTGAAGACGGCTACGGTTTTGTGGGAAAGCTGGTCCAGTTGAATCTCGCTCTGATACAGCTTGTTGTGAGACGCGACATAAATGGCATTAGGCGTTTCCAGGTAAGGCGTGGCCAGCAGGCTGAAGCCCGTAGGCATATGCTTGCCACGGATACCGGTGACGAGCGAGACCTCATTGCTGGTGATATTGTCATGGTAATCGACGAGGGTGAATTTTAAGCCCGTGAGCTGGCTAATTTTTTGCAGATATTGAATCGAAACGCCTTTGTGCTTTTGATTCTCCAACTGAAACTCAATCGGCATCCAGCCGTTTCTCACGGCAACGCGTATATTCCGATGCTGCTTTATCCACTCTGCTTCTTGGGCTGAAAGTTGCAACCGTTGCAAATTGTCTGCGGCATACAGGCTGCCAGGCAATATTTCTTGTGCTGGTAGTGACAATGACAGGCATGTTGCGATGAGTAAAAAGCATTGTTTGATCATGCTGAAACTGGATGTGGTTGAGCGATTCAGTCGCATCCGCTCTCTCCCGAAAATACATTCTTTTATGCAAATTAAATTGTAAGTGATAGTAACGCATTGCACGGTTGAATGAGGAAACTCTTTGCGTGCCTGCTGTGTTTTCGTGTGAGGGCCAGAGAGGGGCAAGTTGTGAATGGTGCGAGAATAGCTCTTATTGATGTAAATGTATTTATTTATACTTTAAAGTAAATTTACAATTATTATCAAAGTCTGTAATATCTGTCAGGTATGAGTAAGTGCAGGGTTCTTTGGCGTTATTTTTTATTATTAAACTGAGTGGAGAAACAAATGAAACAACTGAGTAAATTTGCAGTAGCCATGTCCATGGCAGTCGGATGCTCGCAGGCATTTGCGGCGGCTTCTATTTTTGTGGTTGAGCCAGGCAGTGATGGATTTAACATCCATACTGCGGCATTTAACGGGTCCAGTTACGACATTACTAAACTTGTATTCGATTTCACGACTACCGTGACTAGCGATGCGAGCCATCTGGTCATTGATGGCTCACCTAGTTCGATTGGCGCACCTGCTGGCGGTACCGCGACTTTCTTTGGCAGCGGAGCAGTGTTCGGATTTGACTTTACGAGCTTCAATTCATTTGAATCTTTTAACTTTCAATGGGATCCAGATTCAGCGATTAACGGCGCTTATGGTGCCACAGGGGCGGATTTCATCGGTGGAACCGTGACTGCGTTTACAACCAATGGCCTTTATAAGGGTACGTTTGAATTGGTTGGTACTGGGCCGGATGTGGCAGCAGGGCTTTCACCTTATACGTCATCCGTGGTGCCGGAGCCAATGACCGGTGCAAGCTTGCTGGCTGGTTTGGGTGTGTTGGGTTTGGTTGCTCGCCGCCGCCGATCATAAGCGTTGTTTGTTTTTAACGCCTAAGCCCATCGAATTTATTGGTGGGCTTTTTTATTTGAGGCCGGTATTTGGTGATTGATTGGCAAGCCGTTTTTTTCCGGATGCGGTACCATAAAGGTCATGAATGACATGGGGTCACGAAATGCTGGGTATGGAGTCTGGTGCATGAAAAATTTAGGTGTATTGTTCGCTGTAGTTTTGGTGTTGTCAGGGTGCTCAGTTAATATGGTGAAGCTGGGTGTTTATAAAAATAAGGCGCAATTAATCGGCCCGGATGGCACGGTGTATGTCGGCAGTATTCTGATCAACGACATTAGCAATGATGGCGATATTGAGTTTGAAGAGTCCCCTTATGGCAAGCTGGCGGGTAAGTGGACAGCAACCAGCGCAGCAGCGCCGGTGGCAAGAGCGGGTGCCGCTGACGCACAAGCTGTTGATGCCGTGGTACGCCGGGCATACTCGGGCAAGAGTTTTCTGGTTGCCAATCAGAAAGCGGTACTCAATTGCGACTTTAAAGCCAACATAGAAGGTGATGGCTTATTGGGTAGCGTGTATGTGATTGGTGATGGTATCTGTATAGATGACCAGAAGCGTATGATTCCGATTCAGTTTTTCAAGTCATAGCTGCGCGCAGCGTATGTGCTTTTGCCACCATAGCCCGCGGATAGCGGGCTTTTTTATGACCAACAATTTGCTTAAGACGCTCACCGAATCACTCACTGTCAGGTTCAGATTATCAGACTATTCCTACAGTAAATTCAGCCGTCGTGACATGGTATTGGGTGCCGTGTGCCTGCATGATGGAGCCTCACACATTTAATACCAACACGCTGATTGCCCGCGTAGCCGGCAATCTTTTGCTCGAGGAGCACATACGATGCTGAGAACCCTGTTGCTGGTCATTTTGATTCTGGCTTTAATCGGTGCCTTGCCTGCCTGGCCTTATAGCTCTGGTTGGGGCTATTACCCAAGCGGTGGCCTTGGTTTGGTCGTACTGATATTGCTTATTCTTGCACTCACGGGCCGGTTGTAGTTTGATGGTTGTAATGTGCCCAATTCATTCTCTCTATAAAGGAAACTAATCATGATCATGGCTAAACGTTTTTTGAGTGCTTTTTTAGCAGCTTCGCTCTTATTTACAGGATCTATGCAAGCCGTACAGGCCGCCATGATTGGCACTGAGCAAGTCGCCGAGTCTACAATATCGGCCAAGGGTGCGCAGGACAGGGCCAAAATTGTGGATATGCTTTCACGCGATGAAGTGCAGTCGGAATTGGTCAAGCGTGGGATCGATCCTGTGGAGGCCAAGTCACGCGTAGCCGCATTGACTGATGACGAAGCTAGCAATATGGCCTCTCAACTGGATAAGGCGCCTGCTGGCGGTGGCATCATTGGCGCCATTGTGCTGGTGTTTTTCGTGTTGCTGCTGACGGATATTTTAGGATTTACAAAAATATTCCCATTCACACGTTCAGTACGTTAATAGATTTTTATCTGGATATGCGTTTCAGCTTTATCAAAGCCAGCCTGCGCCGAATAAGCCTGCTGGCTTTTTTGTGCCTGTTGAGTGCTTGTGCGGCGACCGGAGTGCGTGAAGCCACGCACAATACGCAATTGCCCCGTCACGCTGAACTGACGAGCACGCCTTTTTTCCCACAGGCACAATACCAGTGCGGCCCAGCCGCATTGGCAACTGCATTGAGTGCAGCCAATATTCAAGTGACACCAGACCAGCTGACACCAGAGGTATATGTGCCCAGCCGCCAAGGCAGTTTGCAGATTGAAATGATGGCGGCAGCCCGACGGCACGGTGCGGTTTCGGTAAAAATCCCGCCGCAACTGGATGCGGTGATGCAAGAAGTCGCCGCTGGCAATGTGGTGGTGGTCATGCAGAACCTTGGTTTTTCATGGGTCCCCTCGTGGCACTATGCCGTGGTGGTTGGCTATGATCTGGATAAGGAATTGTTGTGGTTGCGATCTGGTACTTATGAGCGCTTTGAAATGTCCTTAAGTGCTTTTCAGCGTACCTGGGCGCGTAGCGAGCATTGGGCATTTGTGGCATTGCCACCAGGCAAATTACCCGCCAGCGTCAGCGCAGATGAGGTCGCCAAAGCCTTGGTAGCTTACGAGAAGAATGCTTCTGTTGCGGCGCGAAAAAAAGCCTATCAAGCAGCCGTAAGCGAGTGGCCTGATCATCAGGTACTGTTGATGGGCTTGGGCAACGCCGCCTATGCTGCCAATGACTTACCCCTGGCAGCAGTAACCTTTCAACATATGACTGAAGTGCATCCGACTTCAGCGGCAGCCTATAATAATTTGGCCAATGTGCTGCTGGCACAGAAGCACATTGCACAGGCAGAGACGGTCGCCGAGAAAGGGCTGACTGTGGCTGGGGACGACGAAAAGTTAAAGTCTCAACTCGCACAGACGCTGGTTGAGATCCGGCAGTCCCAAAAATAACCACCAATAGTGTGAGTACTTGCTTACGTTAAAGGGTAGGTTTAATCAACAAAAATCATTCGACGGAGGATTCTGCTGTCGGCGGATGTTTGTCCAAATAAGCGTAAAAATCTTTTCGCTTGAGTGATTTTGAGAACAACCAGCCTTGTACATATTTGACGCCACGTTCGTGCAGAATTTTCGCCTGCGCAGCTGTTTCTACGCCCTCGGCCACCATATCCAGTTGTAGCGTTTTTGCCATTTCAATAATGTGAAAAGCAACATGGCTGGTGACCGCGTCGGTACCCACAGAGTCCACAAAAGTCTTATCAATTTTGAGGTAGTCGAGTTGGAACTTGGTCAGGTAAGATAGGCTTGAGTAGCCGGTCCCAAAGTCATCAATAGCCACCCTTACGCCGCAATCCCGGATATCCTTGATTGTCGTCAGCGCTTCATCATCATCAAGAAACCCCCGTTCAGTGACTTCAATCAGGATTTGATTGCCCGTCGCCCCGCTGGATTTGATCAGGGTTTGAATCAGCGATAATAAGTCGCCTGACCGGATGTCGTGCGAGGAGATATTAATGCCGACATGAAAGTCCGGATGGGTATTAAAAGCGTTGCGCATATCTTTCGCTACCAGCTCAAATACGCGCTGTGTGATTTGACAAATGACGCCAGCCGCTTCGGCAGCAGGGATAAATGTATCTGGACTGATAAATGTATTATCCGGCGTTCGCCATCGAATCAATGCTTCAGCGCCCACGCAAGTGTTGTGATGCAAATGCATGATAGGCTGATATTCCAGGTAAAACTCATCGTTCGCCAACGCGCGCAAAATAGCGGATTTAGTCGAGTACCTGGTGCGCTGCATATAGATAAATAAGCCGCCCAATAACAAGCCGACAATGATGGCTAGCGGAATCAGGATTTGAATAAAAGTCACGATATCATCGTTGATGTCCTTAAGGGGGATGGCGGCGACCACTGCCGTGACATTCAGCTGGTTGGGTGCGATATACACCAGCATCTGCCGCTCTTGATCAATAAAAGTAAGTGCTTGCTTTCCTTGGTATCTTTCTAGCCAGGCGGTGGCGATCTCGCCCTTGCCGGTATACAGCCGGTGTGACTGGATGCTGAATACGCCGATGGCAACCTCCGAGTTGTCTAGCGCCTCGATCGCGTGACTGGGCACAAACATGATGGCCCAGCCTGATTTCTCGAAAATCACCAAATGCCTGTCTTGCCAGTCAGCGATCTTGATGTTGGACCACACCTTGGTACCATCCGGCTCGGTCCGGTAGGGCTTGCCTAGCACCATGCCATCCAGCAGTTCTGAGATGGAGGAACAGGCGATTTTATTGTCGCGGATATGTGCAACGCCTTGCAGAAAGAATCCTGATACATTGAATTCCTGCATTTTTTGTACCTGTTGCGGCAGGCAAGCATCTTTTTCGGCCACTGACGAAAAGTAATTCACGACATTGGCAAACTGCTGGCGTGTCGTACTCATGCGCATCAATACACCAGAGGTGATTTCCCGCAGGTGTTTCGTTTCTTTGGAAACCGCCTGGTTATGGGCAATGATTAAAGACAAGAAGATGGAAATCGAGGCGGTGATCGCAATTAGCAGCACAGTAATGCCAGTCACAATTTTTTTGTTACGCCAGCTTTTCTTTAATACGTGATCCATTTGATGCCTCCTCCCAAACGTCAGTTTCATCGCTATCGTGTCTATTGGCCAATCGGCATTATGGGATAGGCGTATGCAACCTGGAGGTGATCGAATGGGCGCAGAGTGCAAGAGTGATAAGCATAGTTTTTTTCGTTAGTGTTATTTGAATATCGATCTTGATGCTGTGAGAGACGCATGAAGCTGCGTTACTTTTACAACGCGAGAATAAACGTTAATGTGAAGAATGTCATTGTTACTTATCGTCGTGAATAATACTGAGCTGACCATCTGACTCTAATTGCATTTGTTTGACTGCTGAAATATGCTCAATGCCATCTTCACGTAGCTTGGCCAGGATATCGTCTTTGGTAATAAATTCGCGACGCATGGCACGTGTTTGCAGCACTCCGTTACGAACCAGCACCAATGGTGGTGCTTCCATCACGCGCCTGATCCATTTATTTTTGTAGCTGAGCCAGTCAATCAAGATATTCCAGCAAACCAATACGCTGATCAGCACCAGGCCGTCCATGATCGATTTAGCATCCCCGCTCATCGCGTTTTGAGAGGCATCGGCCACAATGACCACAAATAAGAAATCACCGACACCGACGCTGCCCATATCCCGGCGCAAGATGGATCTGAAGATAAGAAACAGGAACCAATAGACGATGGATCCTCGAATCACAATTTCCCACAAGGGAACGCTTAAGCTGAACGCCTCTGTATCCATGTCATTCACCCCATTTCATGATGTGCAAAGAGTCTACAGAAATAAAGCAATTGTCTTAATCAGCGCCAGATGTACTTGTTGTAGGAAAAACAAGCTATATCAAGGATGCAAAAAAACGTGCCTTATTCATTCCTACAGCAATTTCAGCCGCAGTGTCATGGTCAGTGTATTGCCATGACGGCATGATGAAGCCTTACTCATCTTGAGTATTACTTAGCCTGGGTATTCTTAATTTTTATATTCTGAATCTCGGTATTCAGGCCTGCTGTTGAGGCCGGTTTGAATCAATGACTGGAGCGTATGATGTTCAGCACTGTCCTGATTGTTATCCTCGTTGTGGCGCTGATTGGCGCCTTGCCAGCCTGGCCGCATAGTGCAAACTGGGGTTATTTTCCAAGCGGCGGCTTTGGTTTATTACTGTTGGCATTGCTGTTACTCACATTTTCTGGAGGGTAAGCGATAAGTGGTGCCACTTTAAAAATTCTACGTACGTTGATTCAGGTAGTTAATCATTAAGCACGCAGGCGCATTCCTACAAAATATTCAGTATAAATCTCATCGTTTTTCCTTATGCCATGCTGCATAATGAAGCTGGCAATAGAGTTAACTATTTCTCGCTTCAACCATTCAATATGTCTTTGCTGACTGCATGTGCTGTCAGTAAGCGTTGGATTGCAGGAGAACGACATGCTGGGTACGCTGCTGATAGTGATTTTCACGCTCGCTTTAATCCATGCTTTTCGTACCGGATTCTACCGCGTGAGTTGGGGCATGGATCCAGGCCGTGCGCTGACTGTATTGATCGCCGTCTTGATTATGATGGCGTTTGCGATTGGTTTCGTTGATCTTTAACGTACGATCAGCTGCGTGATAACACTTTTCGAGGAGATAGTGATCGCGTGAATCATTTTGAATGATTAAAGAGTAAACCTGTTGTTCTTTCTCAAAAAGAGTGGGATGCGCCTGGCGTAGAATGCAACATGGAACCTTTTGTGAAGTGAGCCAGTGCGCCCAAAACTTAGCCAAACATTTAAAAGCCAACTGATTGCAGCGTTTGCGGCAATGTTGGCTTTTTTGTTTTGGCATTTTCTGCTGGATTACCAACGCCAGAAAGCAGAGGGGGAAGCCTATCTGGAGGCAGCCTCTTATGGCAGTTTGCTGCGCGCTGAGCTGGATCGCGAATTAAATTCCCTGCTATTTATTTCTAATGGCCTGTCCAGTTTTATCAAGGTCTATCGCAATGAGCTGAAGCAGGACAAGATGCAGGCGATCTTAGCCGACCTCTGGTCCAACGCCCATCATGTCAGGAACCTGGCAGTGGCCGTGAATTACAAACTGACTTATGTCTATCCTGAAAAGGGCAATGAGCAGATCATCGGTATCGATTATCGTGAGGTTGCCTCGCAATGGCCCAAAGTGAAGCTGGCGATTGAGTCTCATGAGGGGGTGCTGGATGGCCCGCTGGATTTGATACAGGGTGGTAACGGCATGATTTATCGCTTCCCGATTTTTGTCGATGGCCATTACTGGGGCATTATGTCGACGGTGATTGATACCCATAGCTTTTTGCAGGCGGCTTTTCAGACTGTGCAAAATCCTCAGTTTTCATTTGCGATCAGGACGGTAGAGCAGAAGCGCGTGTTTCATGGCGATGCGGCGTTATTTGATCAAAAGAACATTTTTATTCAGCAAAGCGAAGTGCCCAATGGCAAATGGGAGTGGGCCATCGAGAATAAAAATAGCCATCATCTGCCTAGTCGCAGCCTTGGCATGGTGTTGAGTGTATTGTTAAGCCTGTTGGTCGGCGGTGTTGCCTACTTCTTCGCCCAGGAACGCTATTATTTGTCCGAAGGGGCGCTCATGGACAGCCTGACCGGTTTGCCGAATCGCCGCTTGCTTGAAAGTCGTTTGAACTATGCACACTCAGAAGCCAAGCGCGATCACAAGCGATTCGGCCTCATGGCACTGGATGTGGATCATTTTAAAGCCATTAACGACCAGTATGGCCATGATGTGGGCGATGAGGTCATTAAAGCAGTGGCGGCCAGGTTGAAGTCCAATATGCGCGATATGGATACTGTGAGTCGGCTCGGTGGTGATGAGTTTGTGATTGTGGTCAAAGACCAGATGTCTGAGCAAGGGTTGGTTAGAGTCGCGACCAAGTTACGGGATATTTTCAATGTACCTATGTTGATTAATGATAGGGAAATCGCCGTGCATTTGAGTATTGGACTCACTTTGTATGATCCTGCATCCGATGTCACCTTAAAGCAATTGCTTAAGCAAGCCGACATGGCACTTTATCAGGCTAAGCATAGCGGCAGGAATACTTACAGCGTCTGGAAGTAAACCAGCATTTGTTACACGCGCCCAGCGTGTTAGTATGGTATTTTTATTGACGTAAATGTATTAATGAAATGCGCTCATATCGTTGTTGTTTTGTCGCTTCACCTCGCCATCATCCCACGGCTTAATGCTTCAGAAATCATGCCCGAGCCTGCGTTTATTGAACCTGACGCAGCGCACAGTGACCGCTTGTTAAGGATTCCCGAACCCATGGTGTATGACCTGGTGAGACCCTTAGGTGTCAGGCAGGGTGAAATGGAGATCAATGCGCTAGGTGACTATAACCCTTATAACGGTGATTTTAGCTGGGCACCAGAGTTGGAGTATGGCCTGGCGGATGACCTGGCGATGGAGGTCGAGCTGCCGTTTGAGGATGCCAGCCATGAGCGCTATAAAGTGGCGATCCAGCAAACACTGGGGGTCGACTATGCGCAAGGCACAGCCAATGGCTGGCAAGCATTTGTCGATGTGAACAAGCATACCAAAGCCATGTCTGCGGACGCGACATACATCCATGCCCGGCAGTGGACAGACCAGTGGTCGTCGTTAAGTATGCTGGGCTTGCGTGTACACAATATTAACCGCAGTGCACAAGTAGACTATTTGCTGAACAATACGGTGTTTTATGATGTCTCACCGCGGCTGACACTGGGCCTGGAGCTTAATCAGGAAATCAGCACTGGCGGCACCTGGCGTTATCGGCTTACACCGCAGGTACATTACGACGCCAGCCAGTATTATACTTTGCAGATGGGGACCGCCTGGTCGACGCTGGATCATCCGGAAAAAACACAGCGGCTGTGGAGTTTTCGCCTTATCCGGGTGTTTTAATGACAGCATGGAGTGGACATCCTACAATAGTGCCGTCTGGGTCACGCGTTTAGCCAGCTAGGCATTAAGCGCAGCGTGGTAGCCAGCGTTTACACATCATTGAATAGAATCATTGAATAAAGCCGTAGGGGGAAATATGAGTCGTTTGTTTGGAGAAACACACCGCAAGGTGCAGGACCAGCAAGGCACCAGGAAGCTGGCAGACCGCATTGAAGAAATCGCCTGCAAGACCGAGATTGATGAAGATGCCAAAGGATTTATAGAGTCGCTGGATATGTTCTTTTTATCCACGGTGGACCACAACGGGCGACCGACAGTGTCATATAAAGGTGGATTTACCGGTTTTGTGCGCGTGATCGACGACAAAACGCTGATTTTTCCGATTTATGATGGCAACGGTATGCAGCTATCTGTCGGCAATATGGTCGAGAATGCAGAGATTGGCATGCTGTTTATTTCGTTCGAGCGCCCGCACCGTATTCGCTTGCAAGGGGTGAGCAGCGTGTCTAATGAGCCTGCTTTGCTTGCCATGTATCAAGAAGCCGAGTTTGTGGTGAAAGTGACGTTGTCTGAGTTATGGCAAAACTGTCCGCGCTATATTCACCGCTATACCCGTGATAGCAGCTCGCGTTATGTGCCTGTGGCAGAGTGCCAGACGCCGTTGGCGGAGTGGAAGCGCCTGGAGTTCGTGCAGGATGTGATCTCCGACGAAGATGCCAAAAAAGCGCAGGATGCCGGTTTTATTCAGGTGGAAGACTGGATTGCCAAGATTAAGGCAGGAGCGCCAGACGTTTAGAGAGTATTAAAAGCCAGGGTTGATACAAGCGCAGGCGTTTTCCTGCGCTTTTTTATTGATCAGTATTCCTGCAAGCACCAATCTGGTGCCAATGAAAAAAGATTTTTGTGGTAAATATCGTCAGCATCACGTTGTACAAAAAGACAATTGCCGTAAATGTTTGTATTATTCTGTCGATAGTATTGTTAAGCTTTTTTTGACTCAGCCTTTTTAACTAATCTCAGGGTCTACATCTGATTGCCCATGAATAAGTTTGCAGCCATGTTTACACGACACTTCTATCGTCGCGTCATGACCTTGCTTTGCCTGCTGGGTTACAGTGCTATGCTGTTTGCCAGCCTGCCTGCGCGCGATGCCCGGGCAGAGGCGATTACTGTGATTAGCGATGATAATTACCCGCCTTATTTGTTTAAGGATGCCAACGGTAACACGGTAGGCATCGTGGCTGATTTCTGGAAGTTGTGGGAGCAGAAAACCGGCGTGAAGGTGACGCTGGTATCGACCGTCTGGGAGCAGGCGCAGCAGCAGTTACTGAGTGGGCATGCTGATGTGATCGAGATGATTTTTCGCGACGCCGAACGCGAACAACGGTACACCTTTACCAAGGCTTATGCCACGCTGCCGGTGGGCATTTATGCGCACGAAAGCCTGAGCGGTCTGGCATCCCCTGAGGTGCTGAGTGGATTTACTGTCGGTGTACAAAAAGGCGATGGCTGCATCTTCAAATTAAAAGAAGCGGGCGTGAAATCGTTTCGCCTCTACAACAATTATGAAGAAATCATCCAGGCCACGTTAAGTGGGCAAGTCAAAATCGTCTGCATGGATGATTACCCGGCGCATTATTACCTGTATCGCATGAATGCAGATAGCCAGATTCTGCGTGCGTTTACCTTGTATCAAGGACAGTTTCACCGCGCTGTCAGAAAGGGCGATGTGCGCACACTGAGCTTGCTTGAGCGTGGTGCCGCTGCCATTAGTCCGGCTGAAATGACGGCGCTGGAATCTAAGTGGAAAGGCAGTTCTCTGCAACGCGGGGTGTACTCCAAGCAGGTGATTTTGACATTAGCATTATTGCTGGTGGTCGGCTTAACGTTGCTGTTGCTGATTTTCATGTTGCGGGTCGCCGTGAAAAGAAAAACCGCCGAAATAGAAAGCAAGCGTGAAGAGCTGGAACTTGAGCGCTTGCGCCTCACCAACATTATTGACGCCACCCGTGCCGGTACCTGGGAGTGGGATGTACAAACGGGGATGTTCCAGTTTAATGAGCGCTGGGCAGAGATACTTGGCTATACCCTGGAAGAGCTGGTGCCACATAATCTTGAAACAGCGAAACGCTTAACGCACCCCGATGACTGGCAAACCTCCATGACGCTGGTAGCGCGTCATTTACAGGGGGAGATCGAATTTTATGAGTGCGATATCCGCATGCAGCATAAAGCGGGGCATTGGATCTGGATTGTGGATCGTGGCCGCTTGATTTCACGTACGGCTGCGGGTGAGCCAGCGATGATGCGCGGCACACACATTGATATTACTGATAAAAAACAGGCCGAAGCTGCAATCTGGCGGCAGGCGAATTATGACAGCCTGACCCAGTTACCTAACCGCCACTATTTTCATCATCAAATCAAAGAGGCGATTGCTGCGGCTGCGACAAGGCAACAGCGATTGAGCCTGCTATTGCTGGATCTGGACAGGTTTAAGGAAGTGAATGACAGCCTTGGCCATCGGCGTGGTGACGAGCTATTGATGGAGGTTGGCCAGCGTATTCGCCAGTGCGTATCGTTGCCAGCCACCGTGGCCAGGCTGGGCGGCGATGAGTTTGCGATTATTGTGCCAGAAGGCTTGCATGCCGATCTGCAAGGCTTGGGTAATCAGCTGATGCAGGAGATTTCCAAGGCGTATATTCTGGGCGGTGAGCGTGTGTTTGTCACGGTTAGTATCGGTATTAGCCAATATCCTGAAGACGCATTGCATGCCGAAGAGATAATACAGCACGCAGACCAGGCTATGTACGACGCAAAAAGCCGCGGCCGTAATAGCCTGCGCTTCTTCTCATTGGCGATTCGTGAGGCACTCTCGCAACGCGTGAATCTGGCGCGTGATTTACGCATGGCTTTGGACAATGGCGAATTGCGTGATTACTACCAGCCGATTGTCAGTTTGCATAATGGCAAAATCGTCAAAGCAGAAGCACTGATGCGATGGCAGCATCCTGAGCGTGGCCTGATTAGCCCGGCATTGTTTATCCCGGTGGCAGAAGAAACCGGTGACATTATTGCCATGGGTGACTGGATTTTTCATCGCGCTGCGCAACACGCCATGCAATGGCAACCCTTGATGGGCGATGACTTTGCCATTAGTGTCAATAAATCGCCGGTGCAATTTATTGAGCAACTCAACTTGCAAAGTGATTGGGTGCATGCATTGCGCGCGATGGGCGTAGAAGGTAAGCGTATCGTCGTGGAAATTACTGAGGGCTTATTGCTCAATCCGGATCCGGTGGTCGAAGAGCGCCTGCTGCAGTTTAGAGACATGGGCATCCAGGTGGCGATTGACGATTTCGGCACGGGCTACTCTTCGCTCTCCTATCTTAGCAAGTTCGATATCGACTATCTCAAAATAGACCAGTCATTCACGCGTAATCTCAATGCGGGCAATGAAAGCTATGTGTTGTGCGAAGCGATTATTGTAATGGCGCATAAGCTCGGCCTGAAAGTGATTGCTGAAGGCGTAGAGACAGCGCTACAACGTGACTTGCTGATGGATATTCATTGCGATTACGCACAAGGTTTTTTCTATTCACCCCCCGTGCCAGCGGATGCATTTGAGCAAATGCTGGTGCAGCAATCGCGCGAAGCTGCCATTGCCAGATAGCCGCGTTGACTACCGCACGGCTTAGGTTTACCCGAATGGGCTATCTGATGCGAGAAGTAAAAGTGTTATAAGTCACTTATACGATCATAAAACATTATTTATGATGACGATTATTTGGCTATTAAAGGGTGATGTATGAATTGGGTGTTCAAAAGTGCGGTTATTGCCACACTTGCAATGCAAAGCATGGCTGCCTCGGCTGATGTGCTGGATTTTGGCGTAGCTGGCCAGTTTAATGTATTCGTGTTTAACAACTTTACCAGTAGTTATAGCGATGTTGAAGGCGCGGTAGCCGTGGGCGGTAACTTTAATGTGACTGGCTATGCGGTGAATGAGCTCAACAAAGCGGTCGCTGGTAATTCGCTGGTGGTTGGCAACAATCTGACCTATAACAACGGCAGCGTGAAGAACGGTAACATTGATGTAGGTGGTACGACCAGCACTTCCAGCTTTGGTTTTACCGGTGCTTATACTGATAGCGACCCTATCAATTTCACCAATGAGCGCACTTATTTGCTCAACCTGTCTGCCAGCCTGAATAACCTGGTGAATACTGGAACAGCGACTTACAACTACAGTGGCTTGCAACTCACTGCCAGCAACAATAGCAGTGCGCAGATTTTTGATATTGATGGCAGTTTTTTCAACTCCAGAAACAATACAACTTTTAGTGGTTTTTCAGCAGGCCAGACCATTATCCTGAACATCTCAGGCAGTGGCTTGACCTTTAATGGCGGCACCGGTACTGACTTTGCCAGCTATGGCTTTAATGTGGTTTATAACTTCTATGAAGCCACGGCATTGAGTACCGGTTCTGGTGCAACAGGCACCATACTGGCGCCACTGGCGGACATCACTGGTGGCTTTACGGCGATCAACGGTAACGTGATTGCCAATAGCTGGAACACCAATACCCAGGTGAACGTTACTGGCATGTTTAAACCGACAGAAATTACCGGCCTGGTGGTAACGCCGGTGCCAGAGCCTGAGTCTTTCGGCATGTTGCTGGTGGGTTTGGGTGTGGTGGGATTGCTGGCGCGCAGACGCAAATATCACGCTTGATCAGCGTAGCACGATAAAAAAAGCTCAAGCATATGCTTGAGCTTTTTTATTTCAACACTGGCTTTAGAACTTCATGCGTAAACCGGCACCGTAGCTGGTCACGTTCGTGTAATTCGAAGCGCTTGGATATTTGTCGCCCGAAAAATGGTTGGTGGTATAAGCCAGATAAGTATCGAAACGCTTATTCAGTTTATAGTCCAGCATCGCCGTCCAGGTATCGATCTTACCCTGCGAGTTGGTGGATACGGTAGGGCCGTCAATAGCATCCGCCTTGGTCAGGTAATAGCCGATGGACGTTGTCAGGCCAGCCAGTGCAGGCACGCGCTGCGCAAAGTCAAAGTTGGCACCGAGGTAATACACATAGTTATCCTGCTTATAGCCTGGTTTCAATGCAGAGTTTGCCACGCCGCCAAAGACGGTTTGATCATAGATAGAGTGATAATCAATGGAGCGCGAGGATGATGGTTGTAATTGATACCATTCCACACCACCGATGATTTTCAAATCTTTCGTTGGTAACCATTTACCAGTGAGCAATACAGCTTGCGTGTTATATAGGGACACCGCAATGGTGTCATTCGCCAAAGGGTTGCCAGCTCCGGCAATCCCAGACTTCACTGAATCGAAGAATCTATCGTAGGCCAACTGCACGCCGAACGCACTGCTTTCGTAGCCCAGTTGAGTGGTATAGCCATTGCCGTGCGAGGTGCCCGCTGAGTTACCGAACTGGTTGATGACAGCATAGTTGATTTTGTCATGGCTCTCCAGCTCGTAAGTATTGGCATATTTGAGAGAGTTTTTCATGCGTGAGTTTTCAGACACACCACCGCCACCGCCGACGGTACCGCTTTCACCCAATGGTGAAAAACTATCCGCTTTACCGTTAGGGTCATAGGTCACTGTGATCTCAAAGAACGGGTTGTACTGCGTACCATAGGTCAATTTACCCCATGAGCCCGCATCAATCCCTGCCCAAGCTTGGCGGGTAAATAATTCACCGTTCATGGAAGAGTTCGCGCTGACGCTGGAGTTGGCATTGGTACCAGAGTTGTCTGCCAGTGTTTGTGCTGCATCATGCAATTTCATATCCAGCGTATTAAAGCCAGCTTCCAGTTGGTAGATAAATTTAAAGTCATGATCCCATGCTTGCAGCTTGGCGACTTCGCCTTTAAAGCCCAGGCGTGAACCCTGCCAGCCGCCATTTACCCAGTTGGTTCTGGAGGTTGTTCTGTCGGTTTTTTTTGCGCCCGAATAAGGATAAAAGTTATTCGCTAACTCATAGTTCTCTGGCAAAGAGTGATTGATATGCGTCAGGCCGATATCGACCAGACCGTAGACCTGAAAGTAGGAAGGATGATCACCCAAGTCGAAATTGATACGAAACGGGTTGTCCTCGTTCATAAAACGTGACACCAAAGAAGGGGATTCTTGTGAGGTCGTGCTGGATTGGTCTGCCTGGGCTGCGAATGCCTGGCTAATTGCCAGCGGCAGTAATGCCAGTTTGAAAAAGTGCGCTATGGTCATCTTCTATCCTAAAAAGCGATGTTTCGGGTTGTTTCAAGACAGGCATTTTCAATCTGCTAGATGAAGTTTAAATGACAAGCGGCTTACACGAAACTTACAAGATGAAATATGCGCTTGTGAGATGTCATGCGAGACAGCCGTGATGCCATCAGCAATCACGGCTGGATAGGGGTGTTTTCAGTCCTGGCGCGGCTTAGAACTGGTGTGTGAATTGCATGCTGAGAATATCAGCGCTGCCATCATATTTGCCAGCAATCAGGCCTCTGCTAGGTACAGCGGTCCGTTGATCATCGTAAATTCTGGCTTCTTTAATAAAAAGATGCGCATAGCCTACATCAAATTTAGTCTGCGGACTATATTGCCAGCTGGCACCCAAAGAAAGCCAGATGCGGTCATTGCCAGGAATGCGTGCGGTTCTATGGTTGTTATCGATGGCTTCTTCATCATAAGCAACACCGGTGCGCAGTTTTAAGGTGTCTGTGTAACGATAGTTGACGCCCAGAGAATAGCGCAGCGTGTTGTTCCAGTGTTCTTGGGTTGAGCCTACCTCTGTATTGGAGCCATTGTCACGCATGATCGTGAGTGTCTTAAATTGGCTCCAGCGCGTCCAGGTCACATCCGCCAGTAAATCCCAGCGCTCATCCAGGCGACTAAAACTGCTGAAAGACAATGTTTCTGGCAAGGTTAAATCTGCAGTGATATCTGTATTCAGGGTCCGGCCAGGAACCTCGTTTAATGCAGTAAAAGGTGAGCGTGCATCACCTTTTAAGTGTTGCTCGACTTTGGAGCGAAATGCCAGGCCTAATCGGGTATCAGGCGTTACTTGGTAAATCGCTCCCAAGTTATAGCCGAAGCCCCAATCTTTGCCTTTGTTGTTAATGGAGGATTCTGCTGCGCCTAAATTAACTGCGCTGGTAAGTTCGGCTTGTGCCCACATGGCAGAGACGCCAAAGCCAAATGACCATTGATCGTTTAGTTTCCAAGCCAATGACGGATTAATGTTGACCGTTTTGAGTTCTGATTTTAGGGCATGGAAACGCCCGAGCCAGTTTTTATCATATTCAGTTTTGAGGCCAAAAGGCGTGCTGATACCTAAACCAAATTTGAATTGTTCGTTGATGTCTTGTTTGTAAAACAGGTTTGGGATGGCAGCTAGGCTACCTAGATTCCCACCTTCTGGCCCGATGGGTGTACTGTTCTTATTGTCAAAATCGCCATTGGTCTTGATGAAATGCAAGGCACCGACGATCTGACGGCCTTCCAGATAAGTCATCCCGGCCGGGTTGAAGAAGATTGTGCTCGCATCTTCGGCGATGGCAGAAGCACCGGCGTAGGCATTGCCCAGGCCGCTCGCGCCTTGCTCAAACAGCGCAAAGCCGGCAGCCTGGCTGGATAACTGGTAGCCTGAAAATAGCAAGCCGATGAATAAGTAAGATGGTTTTAAACGTAGCATATATCTCCCTGATGGCTTTTTATTGTTTATTTTTATATAACGGCTAAATCCGGCTATTTTTGATTGTCGATGCCTGTATTTTTTAGACTTCTGACCCTGCAATTTTACGAAAAACGCTCGGAATACTTTCCGGAAACTCGGCCATGAACGCTGTGGTTTGGCTGGCAGACAAGGCGGCGCTAAATAAATAGCCCTGCACATGGTGGCAGAGTTTGTATTGCAGGTATTCAAACTGGATCGCGCTTTCTACGCCTTCAGCAACCACTTTCAAATTAAGGCTGACCGCCAGGGCGACCAAGGCGTCGACAATGGCGATATCGACTTTGTCTTGCGGGATGCCCGCCGTAAACTGCTTGTCAATTTTGAGGATATCGACTGGTAATTGCTTGAGGTAATTCATCGACGAATGGCCGATGCCAAAGTCGTCGATGGCAATGCCTATGCCCAATTGTTTGAGTGAATAAAGAATTTGCTTGGCCGACTCAATATTGCGCATCACCATAGACTCTGTGATTTCCAGATTGAGCGTGCGTGGAGACACATGGTAAAAGTCCAGCGCATGGCGGATGGTGTCTGACAAACTGTCATCATCCAGTTGGCGCGAGGAAATGTTCACGTTCATGAACAAGTCACGGTCGAACATTTCCTGCCACATCGCCAGTTGTTTGAGTGACTGGTGGATGACCCAGGCGCCAATGCTGATAATCAGCCCGGAGCCTTCTGCCAGGTGAATAAACTGGTCTGGCGTCAGCAGGCCTTTGGTCGGATGGCGCCATCTGAGCAGTGCTTCAAAACCAATGGTTTTCAGCAGTTGTGTGTGGATGATCGGCTGGTAATACAGCTCCAGCTCCTGGTTTTGCTGGGCGAAGTGCAACTCTTCACGCAGGTTGCGCAACTCGGAGGTATTGGCCTCATCCGATTCACTGTAAAAGCGGAAGGTATTGCGTCCGGCATCTTTGGCCTGATAAAGCGCCACATCCGCATTTTTCATGACTTCCGTTTTCGAGTCAAAACCGGGCCGCAACAGCGCAATTCCGATGCTGACACCAATATGGATTTCATGGTCGTCGACGATAAACTGCGCAGAAATGGTTTGGATAATGCGTTTGCAGACCTGCTCGATCAGCGTGCGTCCGGGCGCATCCAGCAATATGGCAAATTCGTCACCGCCCAGGCGGAAAATAGCGTCTTCTTGCGACATGTTGCCGCGCAGCCTGTGAGCCACTTGTTGCAACAGTTTGTCGCCAGTATTGTGGCCAAAGGCATCATTGACGATTTTGAAACGATCCAGATCTAGCAGCAGCAGGTAAATATGCTTGCGGTCATCTGGCGTGGCAGTGATTTTACGTGTGATCGCTTCTTCAAACGCATGGCGATTCAGCAGTTGGGTATTTTTATCGTAATGGGCTAAAAACTGCAGTTTTTCTTCAATAACTTTGCGATGTTCCAGTTCAGCTTGTAACTGGGCGTCTCGCTGGCGAATACTTTCCAGCATATTGTTAATATCATGGCTCAGCATGCCAATTTCATCGGCGCTGGTTACCTTGATGCGCTGGTCGTAATGGTGGTTGCGTGTGATCTTGCTGACAAAGCTTTGCAGTGCATGAATCGGGTCCACAATATTGCGGTTCAATCGCCACATAATCAGGCAGCCGACTAAGGCCGCCGCCAGTACGGCAATGGCATTCGACCAGGCAAAGCCAATTAATACATCGACAATTTGTTCTTGTTTGATGGTGGCATGCAAACTGCCCACGGTTTTTTCATTGACCACAATCGGCGTGGTCACTTCCATGTCGCCAAAGTAGGGATATAACCATTGCCAGCCCGCTGGGCTTTGGGGGTGCTGTGGATGCAGGCTTTGCAGCGGTTGTTGTTGCTGGTTAAGAATGACGACGCTGCGGATATTCTGGTTGTCTGTAAGTGGCTCTAGTGTTTTGGCGGCTGAGCTTACCTCGCCAAACATGACGGCGGGGCCGATCGAGTTTGCCACCACATTCATTTGTACCAGGATATCGCGAATCAGGTGGGAGCGCAGGCTGTGGTAATGGCTACCAAACGCAAAGACAATAAACACCAGCAACATACTTAAGGTCATCACCAGTTCGGTGAGCAGCAGTTTGTGTGCAATTTTGAGGTGAGGTAATAGTCTTAACATACTCAAGTTAATTAATGATATTGGTCGCCAGTTTCATCAGTCGCGTGTCAAATACAATGCCGGCCTGTTTTGCCGAGGTCAGATGCAAGGCAAACTGGTAATGCTTATCCTGCTCATTGATTTCTACATGCCCATACTCAGAAAATTTATTACCGTTATACACCACGGTCAATACGGATTCTTTCTGAATGATTTGTTGTAATTCTAGCGGCTTTTGTGAGCCATAGTCTTGAATATATAACAGATTGCAGCGCTTGACGTCGGTTGGTGCTTTTACAGTGACCAAAAATATCTGCAAATTCTGTAATTTTTGCGATTCCAGCGCGGTGGCCTTCAAATGGCCGATATCTTCTTCAAATGCACAAATCGCATAAGTGTCTTGCGGCTGGCGGTTGGGCATCTGGCTCAGTAGCGCCAGGTTAAACAGTAATTCACTCTTGGTTTCGCGGACTTGCTCAGCCCCTGCCTGGGATAGGCCGCTGGCACCCATGCCGAGCAAGGGGAGTAATAAGCATGTCCGGCGCACTGAAATCATATTGAGCTGACTCCATCAGAGTTGGTTGAGGTGACACGCGATGAGGTGTATTGCAACGCAATCTTTCCGGATGGTTGCATCAGTTGCAAGCCCTGCTTCTGTGCCGGTTTAAATAGCCATTCCTCATCAAGTATCATACCTTGCGCCATGGAATCTACAATCAGCAATTTTGATAAATTCTGTATCAGTTTGATAAGCCAGTCACAGCATCTTGGCTGTGATAAACGTTGGATGTGCCGCTTGGCTTAATACTGGCTGCGTGCGGTTGGCAGGTGTGCGGCAGGTTTCAAGTCAAATGCCACGCAAATGCGCTCTGCTTCGGCATGGAAGGGGATGGTTCTGTGAAACAGCGATGACGGAAATAACACAATATCGCCGACGGCTGGTTTGATAAAGCGCGTTGGGAAATTGTCATGTAATTGCGGGTATTGGTCGCCATGTGTGCCATACTCAAAAGCACCTTCCTGCGGATCTTCCGTCTCTGGCATAGCGAGATAAACGGCGCCACTGAGCCAGCCAATTTCATGAATATGGGCATCCAGATGGCCGCCTTTTTGCATGTTGACGTACCAGGAGCTGGTGAATTCCAGTGATTCTGGGAAGTGGGTGATCAAGGCACAATCAGCCTGGCTGAATTGGGCCTGGTAATGGCGGAACTCACGTTTAACCAACTCGCCCAGCGCCCTGAAGGCCGCTTCAGGCCGCTTGAATAAATTGCCGGCAGACTGTTTGCCATTGGTCAGGCGCGCTTGCTTACGCTCGGCGATATCGGCCTGCGCAATATTGGCCAGTAATTCTGCTAGTAACGGGCTGCCCGGTGCCAGTTCTGGCAGGCTGCGGTGATAAACAAACGACAGGCCATCCGGACAAAACTGGTAAGGGTCCGCCTGGTCGTGGTTGAGGCTGTAATGTGTGGATAGAGTCGCAATAAACGGTGCGGTATGTGGCCCCTGCTTAATAATGTCATCGCGTAACTGCTTGAACGCTTCGAACTTTTCGGCACGGTATAAGCAGTAAAGTACCCTGGATTGCCAGTCATCCAATTGCGAGGCCTGAAAGTGCGGAATCGCCTCTTCAAATCGCTTGGCCAGGTATAAAAACTCGCCCATATTGTAGTTGGCGCCCGGGTGTTGCGGGTTGCGTTGTAGTGCCTGCTGGTAATGTTGCACCGCTTTGGTCATGTCGCCCTGGTCGCGCCAAGTTTCGCCCAGGTTGTTATAGGCGTCCGTGTAGTTGGGGAATAATGCGATGGCGCGTTCATAACTTTGCACGGCTGCCGGCAATTGCCCTTTGTCACGCAGTACTGTTCCAAGGTTGAAATGGCCGCGCGCATCTTGTGGCTGGATGCGCAATCCCTGTTGGTAGCTAGCCATCGCCTCATCCAGTTTGCCCTGTTTTTGTAGCACCGTGCCCAGGTTGCCATGCGCTTCAAAAAACTGCGGATTCAGCGCAATGGCTTTGCGGTAAGCCTGTTCGGCGGTGGCTAATGCATCAAGCTGGGTTTGTACAATGGCATAGTTAAACCACAGTTCTGCGGCTTTCGGGTTGAGTTGCAACGCTGTTTCGTATGCACTTGCTGCCTCCGGGTACTGCTGGGTTTGGTCCAGCGCCAGCGCCAGCAGGTGATGTAAGACAAACTCTCGCGGATGCTGTGCCGCCAATGGGCGTGCCCGTTGAATGACGGCAGTAAATTGTCCGTGATTCAACTGTTGTATCAGCGTATTGATTTCTTGCGAAAGTGGGATGGCCATCGTGCAAAATTCCAAAGATAGTTACAATTTTGTAACACATCTTACAATTCTGCAATGGTTGTGTGACTTGATTTAGCGCAAAACGCGGCTGATCTATGTTGTTTATTCAGGCACTGGGCTGTTTATACGGCGCTTGATGATACAAATGTGTTCTTTACCTGCGCATGATGGGAGAGTTGTTTTAGCAGGCGCACAGCAATATGCGGGTCTTCCTGCAACAGGTTCTCCATGCAGTCGGCATAAATTTCAATCACTGATGCTTCTGGCGAGACGACCACCGCGCTGGCCGTTACGGGTTGCGCCGAGAACAGGGCGATGTCACCAAAAAAATCACCATACTGCAAGATGCGCAGTGTCTTCTCGCTGCCGTCAGTGTGTTTTTGCGTCAAATGCAAGCTGCCATCGACCACCATATAGTAGTGATGGCTGGCATCCCCCTCTTTCAGCACATAACTGCCTTGCGCATAGGTTTTACCGTATTTGCCCATCAGCGCCTGCAAGTAGTGTTGCTGGTTGGGGATATCTTCAAACAGGCCTTTCAGTAGCAATACGTCTTTTTGCCTCAGTGTGACCATTAACTCTATGCCCACCAGAAACACGGCAAAATTAAGATAAAGCCAGCTGATGGAGACAAACATGGCCTTCATGCTGCCGAACACGGCGCCAAAGTTTTTATTCACGCTTAAAAACAAGCCAAAGGCCGGGCGCATCAGCATCCACAAGGTGGCGGTGAGCAGGGCGGATAACAGCAAATGGCGCCAGTGCACATTGAGCGGGCAAAAGGTGTGATAAAAACCTGCAATCAATAGCGTGGTTAAAGTAAGCGATAGTAGTGAGCCGACTACATTGATCGATGCGGATGGCAAATGGTTGGCTAAGAAAACAATAATAGACTCCAGCACAAAACCGGCGGCGGTAAACAAGAAGAACACCAGCAATACACCCAGCACGGCGACGATATCGCGTAACTTTTTATGCCAGAAAGAAGGCACGTCATTGCGGCTGGCAATCAGGTGAAAGCTGGCGCGCATATGTGTTGCCAGTGGTGTGATGGTCCATAACAACACAAAAAAACCAACCGCGCCCCAGGCGGCTTTGGTGCGGGTATTTTCATACACTTCTATCATGATGCGCTGGCTGAATTCTGGCAGCAGGTTGCTGGTCAGAATGGCCAGCTTCACAATGGCGTAATCGGACGAATACACCAGGTGGCTGATTAAAAAGAAAATCAGCACGATCAGCGGAATCAGTGCGAACAAAGCGTAAAAGGAGAGTGCGGCAGAAAGCCCCATTAACCTGTGCTTGGCCACGCCTTGCCAGGTTGTTTTTATCACGAACAGCGGCGTGCAGTAGCTATAGGCCGATAATTGCTGCTTCAGGCCGCGCCACTGTGTTTGTAATGTCGTCCATAACGCAGGCATACACTCCGCTTTCATTGGGGGTGATTGTTAGGAACTGAGTTGCTTGTATTGTTCCGTCGCATTCAATAAAGCCTGGCACGTACCAGCCTCCATCGCTGAGTGACCGGCATCCGGCACCATGACCAAGGTCGCGTGTGGCAGTACTTTGCTTAATTCCCAGGCAGTTTGTGGCGGACACACCATGTCATAACGCCCTTGCACAATGGTTGTCGGGATGGATCTCAGTTGCTCCGCGGCTGCCTGTAACATTTGATCGCCATCGACAAAGCATAAGTGCTGAATGTAGTGAATTTGTACCCGTGCCCGCGCCAGTTCGACGGCGCCATTGACCTCTGCACTGTCTGCTTTAGGGATCAGGCTCATAATGCTGGATTCAAATGCGTTCCAGCGGATGGCTGCTGGAATACTGATGGCAGTGTCAGCGTCAAACACCTGTGTGGCATAGTAATCCAGGACATTTTCCTGATGGCTGGTGGGCACCGGTGCCAGCAGTGTCTGCCAGGCCTCCGGGAAGAAAAGCGCTACCTGGCCCAAAAACCAGGCTATCTCATGCTGCCTGCTCAAAAAGATACCGCGCAAAGTCAGGCTGATCACTGTGTCAGGATGGCCGTTTGCATAGGCTAATGCCAGCGTGCTCCCCCATGAGCCTCCAAACACATGCCAGCGATCAATATTCAAGTGCTGGCGTATCGCCTCTATATCTGTCACCAGGTCTTGCGTCGTATTGTCTATGGTCTGCCCAGCTGGCAGGCTGCGACCACATCCGCGTTGATCAAACAAAATGATGTGGTAATGCGCAGGGTCAAAAAAGCGTCTTTGTCCCGGATTGCAGCCGCTGCCAGGGCCGCCATGTAGAAAAATAACGGGTACGCCATGCGGGTTGCCGCATTGTTCAATATAGATTGAATGTAACGGGCTGACTGCAATATGGGTATTTGTAAACGGCTGGCATTCAGGATAAAGGTAGAGGGTGCTCATAAATTATTTTCTTAACTGTATGATTTTTAATGGTAATTTATTTTATGACAAGCTTGCTTAAAAATAACAAAAAATATTTCGAAATATTTGTAACCGATTTGTAACCAAACTGTTGCAATTGAAAACAAATTGTTCTATATTGCAATCCTCACATGCGGCAAGTGATAAATTCTAAGGTGTTTCAGGAGTTTTTCCCTTGTCTCTGGAGTGAAAAGTATGCGGGAGATTTGGTTTGCCAATCCTAGTGGTGGCAGAATTTAACGTGTACTTAATATTAAACCCTTAGTTCTAACTTTGGAGATCAATATGCAAGTTAACAAAATCAAACTGGCCTTGGGTCTGGTAGCAGCATTGCCATTGGTTGCTTTCGCAGCAGCTGACCAAGAAGCCGCGTTGAAAGATGCCAACAACTGGGCACATCCACGTGGTCAACACAACAACAACGGTTACAGCGCCTTGGCACAAATCAACAAGGGTAACGTTAAAAACCTGAAAGCAGCTTGGACATTCGCTACTGGTGTAAACCGTGGTCATGAAGGTTCACCAGTGGTTGTGGGCAACATGATGTACGTTCACACAGCTTTCCCAAACAACGTATACGCTCTGGATCTGAACGACAATCAAAAAATCGTTTGGTCCTATTTCCCTAAACAAGACCCAAGCGTTCAAGCAGTTCTGTGCTGTGACAACGTTTCTCGTGGTCTGGGCTACGGCGACGGTAAAATCTATCTGCAACAAAACGACGGTATGTTGGTTGCTTTAGATGCAAAAACCGGTGCTAAAGTATGGGACGTTAAGAACACTGATCCAAAAGTTGGTGCAACTAACACTAACGCTCCACACGTAATCAAAGACAAAGTATTGACCGGTTGCTCAGGTGCTGAGTTCGGCGTACGTTGCTTTATCGCTGCATACAACCTGAAAGACGGCTCTCTGGCATGGAAAGCATTCTCTACAGGTCCAGACAGCGAAGTATTGATCGGTGCTGACTTCAACAAAGAAAACCCATCCTACAATGCTCTGTCAGTTTACGAAGATGTAAACGGCGGTAACAAACAAGGTGGTTCTTTCAAAAAATTGGCTAACGACAGCCTGAAAATTGGTGAAAAAGAACTGGGTACACGTACTTGGTTGAAACCACAAGCTGTTAAAGACGGCTGGCAACATGGTGGCGGTTCCGTATGGGGCTGGTGGCCATATGATGCACGTACAAACCTGGTTTACTACGGTACTGGTAACCCATCCGTATGGAACCCAGATGTACGTCCAGGCGACAACAAATGGTCTATGACAATTTTCGCTCGTGATTTGGACACTGGTGTGGCTAAATGGGGCATGCAAATGACTCCACACGATGAGTGGGACTACGATGGTATTAACGAAGTAATCCTGTTCGACAAAGGTGGCAAAACTTACGCATGGCACCATGACCGTAACGGTTTCATCTACACATGGAACGCTCATAACGGTTCATTGGTTGCAGCTGAAAAAGTACACCCATTCGTTAACTGGGCAACTGATGTTGACCTGAAAACAGGTGTGCCAAACAAATTGGCAACTGCTTCTACTCACCAAGACTACAACGCTAAGGGTGTTTGCCCAGCTGCTTTGGGTACTAAAGACCAACAGCCTGCTGCTTACTCTCCAAAAACTGGTTTGGTGTACACACCATTGAACCACGTATGTATGACATACGAGCCAGTTGAGTCTAAATACGTTGCTGGTCAACCATGGGTTGGTGCTACTTTGACTATGTTTGCTGGTCCTGACGGCGTAATGGGTGGCTTCGGCGCTTATGATCCAATGACCAACAAAAAAGTTTGGTACAACAAAGAGAAATTCTCTGCATGGGGCGGTGCTCTGACTACAGCTTCTAACATCGTGTTCTACGGTACTTTGGATCGTTGGTTCAAAGCTGTTGATGCACAAAACGGTAAAGAACTGTGGAAATTCCAAGTTGGTTCCGGCGTGATTGGTAATGCATTCACATACGGCAACAAGGGTAAACAATACGTTGGTGTACTGTCCGGTATCGGCGGTTGGGCTGGTGTTGCGATGAACTTGGGTATGACCAACGACACAGACGCACTGGGTGCTGCTGGTGGTTACAAAGAGTTGACTAAGTACAACGCTGCTCCTGGCGGCGGTGCACTGAACGTTTTCTCACTGTAATTTGAGCTTGTCTTAAGTTACACGTAGTAATACGTTGACTCCTCTAACACCCTGCTTCGGCAGGGTGTTTTTTTTCATGAATATCATGATTCAAAAGTATCGCAATAAAATTAAATGTGTTTTGGCTACAAATGAAAACGCATTCACGCTAAGATGATTCACTTTGTCGTTGATTGGTAGAACTTTTGAGCGAAGCCAGGCTCCAAAAACGACAGGAAACAATCACAAAAAAGGATGAAGTCAAAATGAGAATTACATGGAATATTCTGGGTGCGTTTGCGATGATGTTTGCCACACAAAGTGTGGTGTTTGCTGAAGAGATTGACATCCCCTCTCTAAATCCGGACGAAGGCCGTATAGGTGAAGTGCGCCGTGTCGCGGATGAGTCCGAATTTAAAGTCTGCTCAGACCCGGACAATATGCCTTACTCCAATATCAAACTGGAAGGCTTCGAAGACAAGATTGCCAAGGTACTGGCAGATGATCTCGGTAAAAAATTGACCTTTCAATATGCCTATAATCGCCAGGGCTTCTTGCGTAATACGATCAACGCCATGCGATGTGATGTGATTATCGGCATGACTTCTGATTTTGATGGTTTGAGAACATCCAAACCTTACTATCGTTCCGGCCATGTGTTCGTTTGGCGTAAAGACAGTAACTATGACATTAACAACTGGGATTCACCGGATTTGAAAAAAGGCATTATCGGCATTGTTGATAAAAGCCCGGCAACGATTCCTTTGAACGATTACGATTTGATGACCAATGCACGCCCTTATCGCTTGCAGCGTGATTTAAATTTGCCAACCAGCTTCATTATTGATGACCTGGTGAAAGGTGATATTGATGTTGCTGTGATGTGGGGCCCAATTGCTGGCTATTTTGCCAAGCATTCTAAAGTGCCTTTAGAAGTACGCCTGATTCCTGAATACAACAAGGTGAACCTTAAAGGTAAGGAATACTGGAATATTTCTGTGGCTGTGCGCATGAAAGATAAAGACCGCATCAAGATGATCAACGAAGCTCTGGAGCGCAACAAAGATAAGATCGATGCAATCCTGAAAGATTACGGTATTCCAACGGTGCCAGTGGTTGAAGGCGACAGTGTGTATAAAAAGTAACACACATAGTGAAAAAGTTTTAAAAACAGGCAGTTGCTAATGACAAGGTAAAAGAAACGCAGTAGAATCGTGGCCTTGTTTTGAGATGGCTAAGTGAAATATTCTGTAATTAATTTCGGAAATATTCGTCAACCGTTTCTGGAACGATTCGTTAAATGAGCATACGTTAATGTTGGTTGGGTCTTGATGTTAACGTCGCTCATTTTGTTTAGGATTAGGAGAAAACATGTTAGGCAACACATTTAAATCAGCATTGTTGATTTCCTTGATGGCATTTGCCACAGGTGCGATGGCTGATATCACTTTTTCAGCTACTCAAGACGGCTCAACCATCAGTATCGATAAAGCAATGTTTGATACAGACGCTTCGAAAGAGTTTTTAGCTACAGGTAAAAACCCTTACATCGGTAACGATGAGGCGATTAAAAAAGGCAAAAAGATTTTCAATCTGTACTCTTGCGTGGCCTGTCACGGTGGTAAAGGTGAAGGCGCAGTAGGTCCAGGCTTGATCGGTTCAAACTTCCGTTACGCGAAAAACGCAACGAACAAAGGTATGTTTGAAACTATCTGGCACGGTACTAACGGTGGTATGGGTGCTAAAGGCTTTGGCTTGATGGCTCCAGATGATGGTATCAAACCAGATGAAGTGCTGAAAGTGATTGCTTTCATTCGTAGCAATAGCAATGTAGGCACGACAGGTAACGAGTAATTCGTTACGAATAAAAACGGTCACTAAGGTGACCGTTTTTTGTTTTTGTGGCACAATAAATGCAGTCGGTTTGATTATAAAAAACAATTAAAAACCGTTTTATTTCAAAGAACATGGATCTTAGGAAAGATGGGGGTAATCATGAGAAGTATGCTTTTAACTACACTGCTCGCCGCAATGCTGGCAGCCTGTAATAACGGTGGTCAATCTGGTGCTGCAGCGGATGCTGGTGGTGACATCAAGGCGATTCAGTTTGTGGCAACACAAGATGGTCAGCCGCTGGCAATTGACGTGAAAATGTTTGATACACCAGCAGCAAAAGAGTTTTTGGCGACGGGTAAAAACCCTTACATCGGCAATGAAGAGGCGATTAAAGAGGGTAAGAAAAGATTTAACCTGTATTCTTGTGTAGCTTGCCACGGTGGGCATGGTGAAGGCGCAGTTGGTCCTGGTTTGATTGGTGAAAATTTCCGTTATTCCAAAAATGCAACCAACAAAGGAATGTTTGAAACGATTTGGCATGGTACCAATGGTGGTATGGGTGCTAAAGGTTTTGGTTTGATGGCGCCAGATGATGGTTTGAAACCGGATGATGTGTTGAAAGTTATCGCGTTTATTCGTAGTCATGCCAAAATTACTGGTAACGAATAACGGTATAATTAAGTTGTTGTGCGCGCTTGGCAGTACGGCAGGCGCGCTTTTTTATTGAAGGATAGAGCGTGACAGACGAAAATGATTTACACCATGTCATCATTGTAGGTGGCGGTGCAGGTGGCCTTGAGTTGGCGACCAAACTGGGTGACTCTCTGGGCAAGAAGAAAAAGGCCAGAATTACGCTGATTGATGCCACCAGAACCCATGTATGGAAACCATTGCTGCATGAAATTGCAGCGGGCAGTATGGACCCTGACCGTCATGAGTTGGAGTACCTTGCACAAGCGCACTGGCATCATTTTAAATTTCGTCTGGGTCGTATGGATGGCCTCAACCGTAGCACACGTGAAGTGTTGCTGGCGCCGGTGCATGATGAAGATGGTAATGAAATTATTGCGCGTCGTTCGTTCAAATACGATACCCTGATTATTGCCGTGGGTAGCACGACCAATGATTTCGGCATTAAGGGCGCACGCGAGTTCTCGATGGCGCTGGACACACAGGCGCAAGCGCAGAAATTCCATCGCTATTTGCATAACGCTTTATTACGTGCGCAAACCCAGCCCGAGGCATTAAAACCTGGTCAACTGGAAGTAGCCATTGTTGGCGCGGGTGCGACAGGTGTTGAGTTGGCGGCAGAATTACATAATACAACGCGTGAGTTGGCCGCTTATGGCCTGGACAAAATTGATGCGGACCGTGACGTCAAGATTTCCTTGATCGAAGCCAGCGACCGTATCTTGCCTGCATTACCGGCTAAACTATCTTATGCGGTAGACGTAGAGTTGCGTAAGCTGCGTGTCAATGTGTTTACCGGTGAGCGCGTGACCGAAGTGTCTGAAAAAGGCATTACTACACACAGTGGTCGCACCATTCCGGCAGAACTCGTGGTGTGGGCAGCTGGTATCAAGGCACCGGACTTCCTGAAAGATATCGATGGCTTGGAAACCAACCGGATTAATCAGTTGGTGGTCAATCAGCATCTGCAAAGCACGCGTGACGAGAACATTTTTGCTTTCGGTGACTGCGCAGCTTGTCCATGGTTAGGCCATGACACCACTGTGCCGCCACGTGCTCAGGCGGCGCACCAACAGTCCTCTTTACTGGTGAAAACAGTCAAGGCGCGCGTGGCTGGTAAAGCACAATTGCCCGAATTCCACTATACCGATTACGGTTCATTGGTGAACCTGGGTAAATACTCGACTGTTGGCAGCCTGATGGGCGCCGTTGCAGGTGGCAGTATGTACATTCAGGGCCTGTTTGCGCGCGTGATGTATCGCTCTTTGTATAAGATGCATTTGATGGCATTACACGGTATTTTTGCCGTGATTGTGCATACCATCGGGCGTATTATTTCAAGACGTACTGAGCCGCATGTAAAACTGCACTAATGGCATGGCAATAAAAAAGGCGCTTCAGGCGCCTTTTTTATTGGGTAAACTCAATCCGCTTATTGTCGGATTTGTTTGCGATACACCAGGGTGATCAACGACATGCTGACGATGATAAACACGCCGAAAATGGCAACGATTGTGTTGATCTCCAGCTTTGCCCCCACCATCCAGGTGTAGGCACCTAGCAACAACAAAATACCTATATTCTCGTTAAAGTTTTGTACCGCTATCGAATGGCCTGCACCAAGCAGATGATGCCCGCGATGTTGTAGCAACGAGTTAAGCGGCACCAGAAAATAACCAGAGAGCACGCCAATCACAAACAGCAGAATGCCGGCCAGGATAGGGCTGTGGATCACTATCATGCTGATGACCAAAATACCCATGTATATGCCGGCAGGCAAGACTTTAACGGCATTTTCCAGCTCGACATAACGCGAAGCGATGATGGAGCCAACAGCAATGCCGACGGCCAGAATTGCAATCAAATAGGTGGCTTGCTGTTGTGAGAATCCGAGCCTGACATCAGCCCATTGCAACACTACAAATTGTAGTGTTGCGCCTGCACCCCAAAACAGCGTTGTCACTGCCAGCGATACCTGGCCTTGCGGGTCTTTCCATAGCGTCACAAACGCATGCCAGAAGTCCTTGAGCAAAAAGCGCAATGTTTTTTGTGCGACTTTATGGTCGATGGGTACTTTAGGGATGTAATAATTAAAGCCTGCGGCCAGCAAATACAGCAGCATGATGCAGGCAATGCCTATGTATGGGTTGTTGATCGACAGCGTAGAGCCTAAAACCGGGCCGAGGATGATGGCAGTCACGGTCGTGCCTTCCATCCAGGCGTTGGCCTTGATCAGCAACTTCGACGGTAGCATCTCGGTCAGGATGCCGTATTTTGCCGGAGAGTAGGCCGCTGCGCCGACGCCGACCATGGCATAGGCATACAATGGTGGGACGCCGACCAGGGCCATTAAACAGCCGATAAACTTCAAGCCGTTACTCAAGAACATCACGCGGCCCTTAGGGAGCGCATCGGCAAACGGGCCGACAAAAGGTGCCAGCACGATGTAGGAAATGACAAAGAACTCTCGTAGCAGCGGTTCATGCCAGCTCGGTGCGTTGAGCTGGGCCAGCAGCGCAATCGCTGCAAACAAGAGTGCATTATCAGCGATTGCCGATAAGAACTGGGCAATCAGTAAGGTATAAAAGCCTTTAACCATCACATTCAAGCAGACTACGTCTACAGGACCTCGGCTGCAAAATCCGCCAGGCGTGAGCGTTCGCCACGTACCAGCGTGATATGGCCATTATGTGACCAGTTTTTGAAACGATCGACCACGTAAGTCAGGCCAGAGCTACCTTCAGTCAGATAAGGCGTATCGATCTGGGCGATATTGCCCAGGCACACCACTTTAGTGCCAGGGCCTGCACGTGTAATCAAGGTTTTCATTTGTTTTGGCGTCAGGTTTTGCGCTTCGTCGATAATTAAAAATTTATTGAGGAAAGTACGGCCACGCATGAAATTCAATGATTTGATTTTAATGCGGGTGCGGATTAAGTCCTGGGTGGCAGCACGCCCCCATTCACCTACGTCCTCATCTGTTTTGTTCAATACATCAAGGTTGTCTTCCAGGGCGCCCATCCATGGCGCCATTTTTTCTTCTTCGGTGCCTGGCAAGAAGCCGATGTCTTCCCCCACCGGTACCGTGACGCGGGTCATGATGATCTCGGAATAGCGTTTTTTATCCAATGTTTGCGTCAGTGCTGCCGCCAGGGTCAATAGGGTTTTGCCGGTACCGGCCTGGCCTAACAGTGTGACAAAATCTATGTCAGGATCCATCAGCAAGTTCAAGGCAAAGTTTTGTTCACGATTGCGTGCCGTAATGCCCCAGACACTGTGTTTAGGGTTGGCGTGGTCATGCACCACTTCCAGCACGGCTGAATTGTCTTCAATTTTACGCACAATGGCATGGAACGGTTTGTGGTACTCATAAAACAAAAACTCGTTGATTAGCAGTGACTTGACGATAGGGCCGCTGATTTTATAAAACATGCGGCCGGCTTCTTGCCAGGAGTGCATATCTTTGCTGTGAGCTTCCCAGAAGTCTTCCGGCAGTTCGCGCAGGCCGGTATACAGCATGTCGCTGTCTTCCAGCACTTTATCGTTAAAGTAATCTTCAGCCGGCACGCCCATGGCGCGGGCTTTAATGCGGATATTGATATCCTTGCTGACCAGGATGACATTACGTTTGGAAAACTGTTTTTTCAGGGACAGGGCGACGCTGATGATCTGGTTATCCGCCTTGCTGCCTGCCAGGCCTGGCAGGTCAGTCGGCACATGCTCCATCTGGAAGAACAGCTTGCCGGTCAGGTGGCGATTACCCTGAATACCCAGTGGGCAGCCTTCTTCCAGTTTGTCAGTGTCTATGCTGCCGATGATTTCTTCCAGAAAACGGCTGGCCTGACGGGCGTTACGGGCGACTTCAGTCAGCCCCTTCTTGTTATTGTCTAGCTCCTCCAATGTCACCATCGGCAAATAGACATCGTGCTCTTCAAATCTGAATAGCGACGACGGGTCGTGCATCAGAACGTTGGTATCAAGAACAAACAACTTGGTGTGTGCAGCACGGGCCATAGAAAATCACTTTTATGAGTGGGAAGACTGAATACTGGCGTATACCTCGGCGGCATGACCATCCACTTTGACACCACGCCATTCGCGCACAATGGTGCCTTGTGGGTTGACCAGGAATGTACTGCGTTCAATGCCTCGTACTTGTTTGCCGTACATGTTCTTCATTTTAATCACGTTGAATGCCTGACAGGCGATTTCTTCGCTGTCAGAAATCAGCTCAAACGGAAACGTGTACTTGGCTTTGAAATTTTCGTGTGATTTCAGGCTGTCGCGTGAAATGCCAAAGACCGCGGCATTGGCTGCAGCAAACTGCTCATGCATATCGCGAAACTGCATGCCCTGCGTAGTACAGCCGGGCGTGGCATCTTTGGGGTAAAAATAGAGAACGAGAAACTTACCCAAATAGTCTTTGCTATTAAATTGGAGGCCAGAAGTGGCCGGTAAGATGAGTTCTGGAACAGGTGAATTCAACATAGTAGTCATGACAATCACTTAATCACATTGTTGATAAAAATACAAAATTAAGCAAGCACAAAACGAAAATTCTCATGTCAGCCGCAGGTCTAGTCCGTTATTGCGGTAACGTGATGGTAATGTGCGTGCCTTGGCCAGGCTCGCTGTCAAAGGCCATGGCGCCGCCCAACTCCTCGCATACCTTGAATGCAAATGGAATGCCCAGGCCGGTGCCAAAGCGTTTGGTGGTCGGGCCCGGCGTCAGCGCATGGGGCTCCGGCTTGAATGGCATGCCCGGCCCTTGGTCGATAATGGTGATAGTGAGCAGGTTATTAGCCAGTCTGCATGTTAACTGTATTTCTGTGCCTCGCGGTGAAGCCTCTGAGGCATTTAGAAGCAGGTTGTACAGCATTTGTTCCAGTAAATGTTCGTCTGTAAGCACCAGACGTTTGATCGTTGTGCTGTTTTCAATGACCCTGATCTGCTTTTCATTGAGTTTTGGCTGCAAGGTGGTGATGGCACCCTGCACAATAGAGGAAAGCAGTAACTGGTTGAGCATGGGTTTGATCGGGTGCAGGTAAGACAGCAGGCTGCCTGTCCAGCGCTCCAGCCTGTCCACCGTATGGATAATGCCTTGAATCGACTCCAGCGTGTCTTTATCCAGCAAGGGGTCGTCAATGACTTGTGCGGTCGCACGTATGCTGGCCAGCGGGTTGCGGATGTTGTGCGCCAGCATGGGCACCAGCAGGCCGAGTGCCGCCTGTTTTTCGCTTTTAACCAGTGCGTCACGACTGGCTGCCAGGTCTTCGGCCATTTTATTAATTTCTCTCGACAGCACCGCCAGCTCCTCTGCACCGGCCTCCGGTACCTGATGGCTCAGGTTGCCGGTACTGATGGCATTGGTGGCTTGCATGATGTCGTTAATTGGCCGGACGATGGAGTTTTTCAGAATCCGGCGTGAATACACAATCAGGATGCAGGCCAGTAGCAGTGGTAATGAGAGCACCGCAATCGAGTTGCTTCTGGCCTCGTCCAGGCGTTGCTTGATTTCACCCTGTTTCACAAACAGCAAGTTTTCGGCACGCTTGGAAACCTCTTCATAGTGCCTGAAAATGCCGGTTTCAATATCCTGGTAAATGGACTTTTGCGCTTTGCGATCAGGGTTATTCTGATAACGATAAAACAAGGCCGGTGCTTCATTGACCAGGTTGCGGTATTTCAGCTCTATGTCCATCAGCGCATCGCGCTCTTCCTGATCGATGGCGACGTTTTGCAAGCGCTCCAGGTGATCCAGGATGGAGGTGGTGTATTGGTTGTATTCATGTAATGCATTCTCTTCCTGCAAGAAAAACGCATCAAATAACTCTTTGGTTTGACGATACAGGTCGCCACGCACCAGGTAGATTTCCTGAATGACAAAGTTAATGCGTTGCGATTGCTTGGAGGCTTTGTCCCACAGATAAATACCGTAGCCGCCGCTGGCAACTGCTAACACGATCAGTGCAATAAAATACAGGTCATGAAACAGCAGTAAGTGCCTGAGCGGCTTGTCGTGAGCTCTGGCTGAGGTGCCTAAGGAGGTGCGTTTGAAAAACATGGCCGCTTAACTTGCCAGCTTGAAGCTGACTGGCACATTGGTTGATTTCAGCCTGCCGCGCAATAAATCGTTAAACAGCGACTTTAGCTGTGACTTCTTGATGGTGGCAATGGCAGCCTCATCGATGGCCTTGTTGCCGCTAGACTCCACCACTTCAATGCTAGTCACGTTGCCATGGTCGTCAAAGGTAATGTGCAGGTTGGTCACCCCTTCAATGCCGCGCTCCAGCGCAATTCTGGGATAGCGCAGGTTCTTTTGAATTTCACGTTGCGCAGCCTCTTTAAACGCATTGCGCGCAGCCTCAATATCGCCTTCGCTCGGCCCACTGGCTTTGACCGCCTCAGGTGGCGGTGCAGGCGGCGCTGGAGGCGCCACCATCTCAGACTTTGCTTCGCTAACAGTTGGTTTGGCTGTAATCACTGCCGGGGCTGGGGACTCAACGACCTGGCGCGGTGTCTCTGTGGGAGGCTCCGGGGTTGGGGATGGTTTTTGCGGCGCGACTGGTTTTTGTTCCACCGGCTTGTGCTCAACCGGTTTGGGCTCGCTCTTTACCGGTTGTGGCTTGGGTGGTTCAGGTTTTACGGGGGTAGGCTCCGGCTCGGCGACTGGCAGCGCTGGTGCAGGTGGCTGCTCTTTCACCAACTCAATGCGGATTTCCTGCTTTTTGGGCGGTGGCAGGTCATAGTCTGGCTTGGGCATGGTAAACATGATCGCGGCATGGATAAGCAGTGAAGCAATCAAGCACCACTCTAATACATGACTGAACTGTTTAGACTCTTTTAACACGGCTTGCACGCCAACACCCTTATGATTAACCCCCGCTGCGACCCGACACTATAAGCTATTTTTTATGATTCATGCCAGCTTGTGTGGGTCGGGCGGCTTAGCAAATGCCGCTGAAAGGTTGCACCTCAACCAGCGTGCCTGCTGCCAGTGTGCTGGTTTTGTCATCCAGCACAATAAAGCAATTGGCCTGGCTCATGCTGCTCAAAATCCCCGAGCCTTGCTCACCGGTGGTTTTGACCTTCCAGTCTTCGCCTGCTTTAAATAAGATGCCACGCTGGAACTCGGTACGGCCGGGCGCTTTTTTAATCGCGCTGACACATTCGACCTTGAATGAGGGCTGGCTAAAGGTATTCGAACCCATCAGATTTTTGAGGGCTGCTTGTACAAACTGGTAAAAGGTCACCATGGTAGACACCGGATTGCCGGGTAAGCCAAAGTAATGTGACTGGCCTATTTTGCCGTAGGCCAGCGGGCGGCCCGGTTTCATATTGATTTTCCAGAATAATACCTGGCCGTGTTTTGCCAGTAATTGTTTCATAAAGTCAGCTTCGCCTACCGATACGCCGCCACTGGTAATCACCACATCATGTTCGGCAGCCGCTTGTAGCAATGTTTTTTCCAGCGCAGCTGGGTCATCGGCGACATTGCCCAGGTCATGCACGTCTACCCCTAGTGCTTGTAACATGCCCCATAAGCTATAACGATTACTGTCGTAAATCTGGCCCGCCTGTAGTGGCTGACCGACACTGACCAGCTCATCGCCGGTGCTGAAAAAAGCCACTTTCAAGCGGCGGTACACCTGGACTTCTGCAATGCCCAGCGAGGCCAGTAGCCCCATATCGGCCGGTTGTATTTGATGGCCGCGCGCCAGCACGGTTTGACCAATCGTGATGTCTTCCCCTGTCAGGCGGATATTGGCACCTTGGGCCGGGATTTTGAGCACTGTGACCATCTCACTTTCAGTGGTGGTGTGCTCTTGCATGACGACGGTATCCACGCCAGATGGAATCACCGCACCTGTCATGATTTTGACGCAGCCGCCTGTGGGTAACTCACCGGTAAATGGATTACCTGCAAATGCGGTGCCCACGATTTGTAGCGGTTGCGTCGCTTCTGCATGGCGGAACGCAAAGCCGTCCATGGCCGAATTGTCATGGCCAGGCACATTGAGGCCAGATGTCACAGACGTTGATAGTGTGCGCCCCAGCGCTTGTTTGATGCTAATGGTTTCGCTGTCTTGCACAGGCGATAAAAATTGCTGGATATACTGGCGTGCTTGCGTCACAGACATGGCATTAGGGTCATAGTCATCTGCGCAGGAAGGATTGCTGGCCAGTTGTTGCAAAAGGGCTTGATTAGTCATGATCGCTAAGGCTAAGAGGGGTGGTGGTTGATGTTAGTAAACGCTTGCTCATCTTCAAAGCTCACGAATACATGGGGATGCTGGGCTTGCCAGGCACTCACTTTGCGCTGGCCTTGTTGCAGAAAAGCATCGAGGTCGACGCTCAATTGGCGTGGCATCAGGCAAAACACTGGGTGCGTGCCACTGGCGCTGCGCGCAATGGCCAGCAGGGCGTGGGTGTGATTAATTGCCGAAGCTTCGCTGATGGCGCGACGCAGTCGACTGACTAAATCCAGTGGCAGCAGTGGTGAGTCACAAGGGACGCTGAGTATCCAGTCAGTGCTGGCATGATGCATGCCTGCTTGCATACCTGCCAGTGGGCCATCAAACTGGTCGTTGTTATCGGTGACCACCGGGACGCCAAATCCCTGGTACTGCTCTACATGGCGGTTGGCATTGATGATGACATGATCCACCTGCGGCTGTATGCGTTCCAGCACGTGTGCGACCAGGGGCTTGTCTTGATAATTCACTAAGCCTTTATCGGCACCGCCCATGCGCATGCCGCGCCCACCGGCCAGGATGACTGCGGTAATCTGCATTAACCACCCGTATGCGACATAAAGCGGACAACCGCAGGGGCTGCCCGCCGTAAATCGAAATCGTGCCCTTGAGGCTTGATACGCATGCCATGCAGAATGGCGTCTACCAAGGGTTGGTCGTCGTCAGGGTGCGCGCGCAGTAACGGCAGCAAATTGACTTGATGGTCTTGGCCCAGGCACAGGAACAGTTCTCCCTGACAGGTGATGCGCACACGGTTACAACTCTCGCAAAAATTGTGGCTATGCGGTGAGATAAAGCCAATCTTTGTTGGCCGGCCATTGACTTGCCAATAGCGCGCAGGGCCGCCTGTCCTGTGGGTGCTCGGCGTGAGTGAGAACTTACTTTTTAGCAGGGCAAGCGTTTCGGTGTTGCTGACACAGCTTTGTTCGCGATCATGCTCCACTGCCCCTAGCGGCATTTCTTCAATAAAGCTGATATCGACCTGTTTTTCAATCGCAAAGTTGACCAGGGCTTCGGCTTCATCATCGTTGATGCCACGCATCAGCACGGTGTTGATTTTTATATTGTCAAAGCCTGCCGACCTGGCTGCGTCCAGTCCGGTGAGCACTTTTGATAATTCGCCCACACGGGTGATGGTTTTAAAACGGTCTGCCTGCAGGCTATCGATGGAGATATTGATGCGTTTGACGCCAGCAGTTTTCAGCGCCACTGCGTATTTATCCAACTGGCTGCCATTGGTGGTGAGTACACACTCATCCAGGCCGGGCAAGTGGCCAATTTCCTCAAACAGCCACATGGCATTTTTGCGTACCAGTGGTTCACCACCGGTGATGCGAACTTTACGCACGCCCATACGGACAAACAGTTTAACGAGGCGTGCACATTCTTCGAGTGATAACACGGCATCGCGTGGCAGAAACGTCATGTCTTCTGCCATGCAGTATTGGCAACGGAAATCACAACGATCGGTGATCGACAGGCGGATATAGTCCACCCGCCGACCAAACTGGTCGATCAATTGTGTAGGAATGGTGGCCGTTGTTTGCATGACTATATTAAGGTCTAAAGTAATTCGTATTTTATGCCCTTTTTAGGCTTTCACAAGGCATAAATAGAGGATATGATTCGAGGGTGATAGAATGTAACTAAATTGTAACCAGTTAAATGTGAGGTCGGTTTGGATAACACATTAAGCCACGAGCAACACGCGCAGATACAGGCGCATATTCAAGCACACCAGCATGTGCCGGGTGGGCTGATGCCTTTGTTGCATGCGATTCAGGACGATATTGGCTATGTGCCGGAAGCCGTATATCCGGAAATTGCCAAAGCGCTGGCCCTGTCTGTGGCCGAAGTCCACGGTGTCGTCAGTTTTTATCATCATTTCCGTACCCATCCCATCGGCAAGCACGTATTGCAAGTGTGTCGTGCCGAGTCCTGTCAGTCCATGGGGTCTGCCAAGCTGGAAGCCGAGCTAAAAGCGAAACTAGGTGTGGATTATCACCAAACCACGGCTGACGGTAATCTCACTTTGTTGCCAGTGTATTGCCTGGGTAACTGTGGCTGTTCACCGGCAGTGATGCTGGATGATGAAGTGTATGGTCGCATGAGTGCCGACAAGGTCACCGCATTGATTAGCGAGGTGTGCCATGGTTAAGGTATATGTGCCCATAGACTCCACCGCACTTTCCCTGGGCGCCGAGCGTACGGCTAAAAAAATCATGCAAGAAGCGCAGTCACGGGGTGTCGAGATGACATTAGTGCGCAACGGTTCACGTGGCTTGTTTTGGTTAGAGCCACTGGTGGAAGTTGAAACCGCGCAAGGCCGCGTCGCCTTTGGTCCGGTGCAGCCCTCAGACGTGGCTGGCTTGTTTAATGCAGAGTTTACCAATGCACTCGCTGACAAAGCCAAAGCGCATCCTTTATATTTAGGGTTGACCGATGAACTGGCCTGGCTGAAAAAACAGCAACGTTTAACCTTCGCCCGCGTGGGCATTACCGATCCGCTTTCGCTGGAAGATTACCTGGCGCATGATGGTTACAAAGGCCTCAAAAATGCCCTGGCCATGTCAGGTGCCGATATTGTTAAAACAGTCACCGACTCTGGTTTGCGAGGTCGTGGTGGTGCGGCTTTCCCCACCGGCATCAAGTGGAATACCGTACTCAATGCCCCGGCAGAGCAGAAATATGTTGTTTGTAACGCTGACGAAGGCGACTCGGGCACCTATTCTGACCGGATGATCATGGAAGATGATCCTTTTGTGCTCATTGAGGGCATGACCATTGCCGCGATTGCAGTGGGGGCTACCCAAGGTTATATCTATTTGCGCAGCGAATATCCGCATGCGCTGAAAACACTGAATGAGGCCATCCGTAAAGCGAATTTAGCGGGCTACCTGGGCGAAAATATTCTGGGCTCGGGCCATACTTTTCATCTCGAAGTGCGTCGTGCCGCGGGTGCCTATGTCTGCGGCGAAGAAACCTCCTTGTTGGAAAGCCTGGAAGGCAAGCGTGGCCTGGTCAGATTTAAACCACCATTACCTGCGATTGAAGGCTTGTTTGGCAAGCCGACCATTGTTAATAATGTGATTTCACTGGCGACCGTGCCAATTATTCTGGATAAAGGCGCGCAATATTATGCCGATTACGGCATGGGCCGTTCACGTGGTACTTTGCCTATTCAACTGGCCGGCAATTTAAAACAAACCGGTCTGGTCGAGCTGGCGTTTGGTGCCACTTTACGTGAGCTATTGTATGACTATGGTGGCGGTTCTGCCTCGGGTCGGCCTATTCGCGCCGTACAGGTAGGTGGCCCATTGGGGGCTTATTTGCCGGAGAGCCAGTTTGATACCCCGCTGGATTATGAAGCGTTTACCAAGATTTGGGCCGTGCTGGGCCATGGCGGTATTGTGGCGTTTGATGACAGTGTCGATATGGCCAACATGGCACGTTATGCCTTTGAGTTTTGTGCCATTGAAAGTTGCGGCAAATGTACGCCGTGCCGTATAGGCTCTACGCGCGGCGTAGAGGTGATGGACAAAATTGTGCTGGGCAAGAACCACCCGCAAAATGTGCAGTTACTGCGTGACTTGTCCGACACCATGCTGAATGGTTCCTTGTGTGCATTGGGGGGCATGACGCCTTACCCGGTGTTGAGCGCCCTGAATCATTTCCCTGAAGACTTTGGTCTAAGCAATAAAGAAGCTGCTGCCTAAGGGCGGCGAAGGATGACATTATGGATGACATCAAATACTCCTCTTCACAGCCGCAAGCACTTAAATACGATGCGGATACCGATTACGGCACGCCCAAGTCTGACGGCACCACCATGGTGACGCTGAATATTGACGGCATAGATGTGACCGTGCCTGATGGGACTTCTATCATGCATGCCGCGCAACTGGGCGGTGTGACCGTGCCTAAGTTGTGCGCGACTGACTCATTGGAGCCATTTGGCTCTTGCCGTTTATGCCTGGTCGAGATCGAAGGCCGCCGCGGTTACCCGGCGTCTTGTACCACGCCAGTGGCGCCTGGGCTCAAGGTGAAAACGCAGACGCCTAAACTGGCCGATGTGCGCCGTGGTGTCATGGAACTCTATATTTCAGACCATCCGCTGGATTGCCTGACCTGTGCAGCTAACGGTGATTGCGAGCTGCAAGATATGGCGGGCGCGGTAGGTTTGCGCGAAGTGCGTTATGGCTATGATGGTGAGAATCACCTCGGTCAGGCCAAGGATGAGTCCAATCCCTATTTCACATTTGATGCTTCTAAATGTATTGTCTGTTCACGCTGCGTGCGTGCGTGCGAAGAAACACAAGGGACATTCGCACTGACCATCCAGGGCCGCGGCTTTGATAGCAAGGTCTCTGCCGGCGGCAAAGACTTTCTGGAGTCAGAATGCGTGTCTTGTGGCGCTTGCGTCCAAGCTTGCCCTACCGCGACGCTGATGGAAAAAACCGTGATTGACGCCGGTACGCCAGAACACAAAATCACCACCACGTGCGCTTATTGCGGCGTGGGTTGCAGCTTTGACGCCGAAATGAAAGGCGAGCAAGTGGTGCGTATGACGCCGACCAAAGAAGGTGGCGCCAACCACGGCCATAGCTGTGTCAAAGGCCGCTTTGCCTGGGGCTACGCGACGCACGCTGACCGTATTACCACACCCATGATCCGCAAGAGTATTCATGACCCATGGCAAAAAGTGGGCTGGGATGAGGCGATTAATTATGCCGCCAGTGAAATCCAGCGTATTCAAAAGCAATATGGTAAAGAGGCGGTCGGGGGGATTACTTCCAGCCGTTGTACCAACGAAGAAGTCTATGTGACACAAAAGCTGATCCGGGCCGTATTTGGTAGCAATAACGTAGATACCTGCGCACGCGTCTGCCACAGCCCCACTGGTTATGGCTTGAAGCAAACCCTGGGTGAGTCTGCCGGTACGCAGACCTTTGATTCAGTCATGCAGTCTGACGTGATTTTTGTCATGGGTGCGAACCCAACAGACGGTCACCCGGTCTTTGGCTCCTTGATGAAACGCCGCTTGCGTGAAGGGGCCAAGCTGATTGTGGTCGATCCACGAGAAATTGACCTGGTGTCTAATTCGGCACATGTGCGTGCGGATTACCATTTGAAACTGCGTCCTGGCACCAATGTGGCCATGATTTCTGCCATTTCGCATGTGATTGTGACTGAAGGTCTGGTGCAGGAAGAGTTCGTCAAAACACGTTGCGAGTGGGATTCGTATATTGCCTGGCGTGACTTTGCGGCCAAGCCGGAAAACTCACCAGAAACCTTGGAAAGGGAATTGGGTGTGCCTGCCAATGAAGTACGTGAGGCTGCACGCTTATATGCCACGGGCGGTAATGCTGCGATCTACTACGGCCTGGGTGTCACCGAGCATAGCCAGGGTTCTACCACTGTGATGGGTATTGCCAATCTGGCAATGGCGACAGGTAATCTTGGCCGTGAAGGGGTGGGCGTGAACCCATTGCGTGGTCAAAACAATGTACAAGGCTCTTGTGACATGGGTTCCATGCCGCATGAATTCCCTGGTTATCGTCATGTGTCTGATGACGTAACACGTGCGCAATTTGAGCAGGCCTGGGGCGTGACGCTGAGTGCAGATCCTGGCTTGCGTATCCCCAATATGCTGGATTTAGCCGCAGAAGGCAGCTTTAAAGCAGTGTATTGCGTGGGTGAAGATATTGCCCAGTCTGACCCTGATACCCAGCATGTGACCCATGCGCTGGAAAGTATGGAGTGCGTGATTGTGCAGGACTTGTTCCTCAATGAAACGGCCAAGTTTGCCCACGTATTTTTCCCTGGTGCGTCTTTCCTTGAGAAGAACGGTACCTTTACCAATGCCGAGCGTCGTATTTCTCCGGTGCGTAAAGTCATGACGCCAAAAAATGGTATGGAAGATTGGGAGATTACTGCCAAATTCTCAGAAGCCTTGGGTTATCCCATGCATTATGCGCATGCCAGCGAAATCATGGACGAGATTGCCGCATTGACGCCGACTTTTACCGGTGTCAGCTTCAAAAAACTCGATGAACTGGGCAGCATCCAGTGGCCATGTAATGACGAAGCGCCTAGTGGTACGCCAACCATGCACGTCGATGAATTTGTGCGTGGTAAGGGCAAGTTCTTTATTACCCAATATGTACCGACCACAGAGCGCGTGAACCAGAAATATCCGCTGATTCTGACCACTGGCCGTATTCTGTCGCAATACAATGTGGGCGCGCAAACACGCCGCACAGAAAATGTGGCCTGGCATCATGAGGATCTGATTGAAATTCATCCGCACGATGCTGAAGACCGCGGTATTGCCGAAGGCGACTGGGTAGGCATCAGCAGTCGTGCCGGACAAACGGTATTGCGTGCCAAGATTACCGAGCGCGTACAGCCTGGCGTCGTTTATACCACGTTCCATCATCCTGAATCCGGTGCGAATGTGATTACCACAGACAACTCCGACTGGGCGACCAATTGCCCGGAATACAAGGTGACGGCAGTGCAAGTGTCTAAAGTCAATCAACTGTCGGATTGGCAGCAACATTACCGTTCGTTTAGCGACACGCAAATTGAATTGTCGGGGATGGATCCCCACACGGTTGTTTCTTGATGACAGTTGAAGTTGATGTAAAAGATTGCCCGCTGCCTGCGAGCAGTGAATGGCAAACCATTGCGGCTGAACAGGCGGTGAGTACGCTGCACGTGACCCGCTGGCGCGAAGGGGCGTCATCTGCCTTGCCGGATGCGGTGGCAGAAGAGGTGCCGATTGCGCTGGTGTATAACGGTATTTCGCATGTGGTGATGCTGGCGACCCCGGCTGATCTTGAGGATTTTGCCTATGGCTTTTCGTTTACTGAAGGCATTATCAGTCATCGTAGCCAGATTTATGGCATAGATGCGAAAGCCTTGTTTCATGCTAACGGGCCATTACAGGGCATAGAGTTACATATTGAATTGGCCGCAGAACAGTTTGCCATGCTCAAAGCGCAGCGGCGTAATTTAACCGGGCGCACAGGGTGTGGTTTGTGTGGCGCTGAGAGTTTGCAGCAAGTGTTTAAACAGCCGATGTCGGCGACTGGGCCATTGGTGACGGTGTCATTGTCGGCCATTGATGCGGCGCTGGCTGGATTGAAATCACAGCAACCCTTGCAGCAACTGACGGGCGCTACGCATGCGAGTGCGATTGCGGATGCCAGTGGGCAGGTGGTGTGCGTGCGCGAAGATGTCGGCAGGCATAATGCACTGGATAAGCTGATTGGCAGCCTGTTGCGCCAGGGCTGTGACTTTTCAACCTTCTGGGCGCAGCACTGGGTGTTGACGACTAGCCGGGCCAGCTACGAAATGGTGCAAAAAGTCGCGATGTGTGGCGGGCAGGTATTGATCGCGCTGTCTGCCCCCACTGCGTTGGCAGTCAATTTGGCGCAGGAATATGGTTTTTTGCTGGTTGGCTTTGCCAAAACCGGGCAGTGCGTGGTGTATAGCGGTGCACTGTCAGAACCAGATGCGCGTGCGTTTCGCTAGAAAGAGTGTAAGCCTATGGAAGTGGAAAAATTAATCAAGATGGCCAACCAGATTGGCGACTTTTTTGAAGCGAATCCAGATGTGGAAGAGGCTAAGCTGGAAATTGCCAGCCACCTTAAAAAGTTCTGGAATTCAGTCATGATTAAATCGCTGGTTGCCCATGTGCAGCAACATCAAGGGCAGGGGCTGCATCCGCGAGTGATTGCCGCTATCCAGCAACACGTGCAGGCATAATATCCCTTTTTAGCATAAGCGCACGGCTGCGCGCGCATTATTGGGGGCATTTGCCCTGTCGCTGGGCTGCTAGAAATCAGCAGCCATCCCGAGTCTTTAGTGGCGCTGCAATAGTCTGAAAGATTCCCGGTTCTGGCGGGTTTGTTCGCCTTCCCAGATCACACGCCACTCTTCACCAGGCAATATGTGGCGCTTGCCCGGCTGGTCTTCAATCAAATACAAATCGCACTGCGTAGACTTGGCTTGCTCGTGGTCTTTTAGGTGTATGCCTGCATGCAAGCGTATGCCAGAATGATAGTGCAGCAAGTCTTCTTGTGACGCACCGATATTTTGTGCGTGGATGCAATTGTAATGCGCAGGCAGGTGCTTGCGCAGGTCTTCAAACAGTGGCTGGTAGGTACGTGCGGCTTCTATCATTGGCAGCCATAAGCTCATAAACACTGTCCAGGCACAGGTCATGCCGATGGCCCAGTTGGTGGCGCTAGAACGGTTGGAGTGCTTGGCACGCAACACAATTGACAGCCAGATCAGGGTCACCGCAACGGCAATCGCGCCGTATAACAGGCTGAAATGGATGGTTTCCAGTCCTGACAGGTAACTCAGGCGCTGGTAGAGCTTCACTGGCGAGCCGTTGAGCATGGCCCACCAGCCCAGCCAGGCCGTGGCAATCAGAATGCCAAACAAAATCAGGCCAAACCAGTTTAAAGCACCGGCGGCGCCGCGTTTAAGGGTTTCGATGCTGCCTGCAGCCAATACGGTCAATGGCACCAGTAGAGGTAATGCGCTTACTTCGCTGCGGTCGCTCATGAAGCCGATCAATATAAAGGCAATGCCGAAGAAAATCAGCCCGAGCTGAAAGCGGTAAGTGGTCAGCACGGAGTGCCTGAATCGCCAAACGCCCCACATGGCGAACGGCAGGGCTGGCCAGGCATACCAAGCCAGTGTTCTTAAAAAGTAGCCATGATTGCCAGGCAGCTGGAGTTGCCATTGCGATTGCCACCACGCGTGCCACAGGCCAGGCGCCCATTGCTGGCATAGCCAGCACCATAGCCAGATCCCGGGCATGGCAAGCAAAGTGCCCGCTAACATGGCCCGGTAGGTGGGTTTGTGCTGGCGAATGGCGGGGACCAATAACAGGCCAAGCACAGATAACATAATCGTGAGAGCAGGCAGCACGCCACCTGCCAAAAAGGCGATTAACAGGCCGGTGCAAAGTAACCACATGGCGCGTATCGGTTTGCGCATCACGAGGGCCAGGGCGTAAAAAGCCATGGTGATGCCGCTGAGAGCGGCAACGGCAGGCATCATGGTATGGGCGCTGACGACCAGTCCCAGGCAGCCGATAAAAATAAAGTTGGTTTGACGACCTACGCCCAGATTCCATAATTCGCGACCACTCAGCCCGGTCATGATCAGGGTCAGCAGCATCCAGAGACCTACACTGAGCCTGGCAGCGTCGTGCGTTGGTAGCAAGGGTGCGAGTAAATTGGCAAAGCCGGTGGCCGCCCAGTAAAACAATGGTGGCGTTTCCAGTAAGGGATGTCCGGCTGAGACTGGCGCAATCCAGTGGCCGTGTGTCCAGCTGGTCGCAGACAGGAAAGGGTGATCGATCAAGCTTTGAATAATGCTGGCCGATTGCGATTCAAACGGTTTCCATGGTGAGTGGCCAATCAAACCCACGCACAGCCAGATGGCGCATAGCAAAATCAGCAGATGCGTTTTGGCGCGCTCCCCCACCTTGGCGCGTGGGGTGGCCATGTTTTCTTGCCAATCGTGATCAATATAAAACTGCATGGTTGGATGTGGGTCGCGGGATGAACGCATGATCAGAGTGTGATATTACCCCTGAAATGCCTAGCTATAAAAACAAAAAAGGCAGCCATGCTGCCTTTCTGGACCATATTCGCCGAAATTACATGCCGTATTTTTGGCGGAATTTCTCAACGCGACCAGCAGTATCCACGATCTTCTGTTTGCCAGTGTAGAACGGGTGGCACTGTGAACATACTTCAATGTTCAGGTCTTTGCCTGTCGTAGAACGAGTTTGGAATTTGTTGCCACAGCTACATGTGACGTTGATTTCCGGGTAATTTGGGTGAATATCAGCTTTCATGCTTTCTCTCTAATCTTTAAGCAGTTGCAGTAAACGCGCGATTATCTATGATTTTTATTGATTTATCAATAGCAGATCGATAAATAATTGCATCCGAGGTGGCGCTAGCCTCTACGCATACTGTCGAAGAAGTCGTTGTTGCTCTTGGTCGCCTTGATTTTGTCGAGCAAGAATTCCATCGCCTCGAGGTCGTCCATCGGGTAGAGCAGTTTGCGCAATACCCAGATTTTTTGCAGTACGTCTTTGTCCAGTAGCAGCTCTTCGCGGCGGGTGCCAGACTTGTTCACGTTAATGGCAGGGTAAGTACGTTTTTCGGCCATGCGTCTATCCAGATGGATTTCCATGTTGCCGGTACCTTTAAATTCCTCGTAAATCACGTCATCCATGCGCGACCCGGTATCTACCAGCGCAGTGGCGATAATGGTCAGTGAACCACCTTCTTCGACGTTACGTGCCGCACCAAAGAAACGCTTGGGTTTTTGCAGGGCGTTGGCATCCACACCACCGGTTAATACTTTGCCAGAAGAAGGAATCACCGTGTTGTAAGCACGTGCCAGGCGGGTAATCGAATCCAGCAGAATCACCACGTCTTTTTTGTGTTCTACCAGGCGTTTGGCTTTTTCCAGCACCATCTCGGCCACTTGCACGTGGCGGGTCGCTGGTTCGTCAAAGGTGGATGCCACTACTTCGCCGCGTACAGAACGTGTCATTTCTGTCACCTCTTCCGGACGCTCATCAATCAGTAACACGATCATGATACAGTCAGGATGATTAGCAGTAATCGCATGGGCAATGTTTTGCAGCATGACGGTTTTACCGCTTTTCGGGCTGGCAACCAATAGTGCACGCTGACCTTTACCGATCGGCGCAATCATGTCGATCACGCGGCTGGTAATGTTTTCTTCGCCGCGGATTTCGCGTTCCAGTGTCAGTGGTATGGTTGGGAACAGTGGCGTCAGGTTCTCAAACAGGATTTTGTGTTTGGTATTTTCCGGCGCTTCATTATTGACGCTATCCACTTTCACCAAGGCAAAATAGCGCTCACCATCTTTAGGCGTACGAATTTCGCCTTGAATGCTGTCACCTGTGTGCAGGTTAAAGCGGCGTATTTGCGACGGAGATACGTAAATATCGTCCGGGCCCGCCAGATATGACGTATCCGGGGAGCGCAAAAAGCCGAACCCGTCTGGTAATACCTCCAGCGTGCCATCACCAAAAATGCTGTCGCCTTTTTTGGCCTTGTTTTTAAGGATCGCAAAAATAAGATCTTGCTTGCGCATGCGGCTGGCATTTTCAATGTCATTGGCAATGGCCATGTCGACCAGTTCGGTCACGGGGAGATGTTTGAGGTCGGATAAGTGCATTGAGTAACTCGCTAGACTGAGAAACGGCGGAGAGATTGAAAAGAAAACCCGGTTTCGCAGACTGGAAACCGGGTAAGTAGATTAAATGTTGCTGTCGATAAACGCGCTGAGTTGAGACTTGGACAATGCACCGACTTTAGTCGCTTCCACATTGCCGTTTTTAAACAACATCAGGGTTGGGATACCACGAATGCCGTATTTTGGCGGCGTATTCTGGTTATCATCAATGTTCAGTTTTGCCACTTTCAGGCGACCAGCATATTCTTTGCTGATGTCATCCAGAATCGGCGCAATCATTTTACAAGGGCCGCACCATTCTGCCCAATAATCAACCAATACTGGCACTGTGGATTGCAGTACTTCTTGTTCAAAGCTGGCGTCGCTTAAATGGGTAATGTTGTCGCTCATTATTGCCTCTTAAGAATGGTGAAGAATTTAAATCAAATGTAGACTGGATTTAAACAGAAATTTTTTGAAAGTGTGGCTAAATTTTGTTTGAATTAGTAATTTGCTGAAAGATGAAATTACCAAACGAGATAACAACTAGTATAGCAACAGTTTTCCCGCATAATCAAGTTTTTTCCGTCTATGCTATCCAGTATGGGGAGCGTTTTGATTAAAAACAAGGGCTGCAGCATGTTATTTCATCTATTAAAGGTTGTGTTGGGCCTGTGCCTGACAACGCAATGCCTGGCTGCAGCACCCGTGACGAACTGGCACATGCAAGATATGGCAGGCCACAGTCATCAGCTTGCGCAGTACAAAGGCCGGTGGCTGGTAGTGAATTACTGGGCGCCGTGGTGCCCGCCATGTCTTGAAGAAATGCCGCAGTTGGTGACTTTTTATGATGCCCATGCCAAAGAGGGGGTGATGGTGCTGGGGGTGGCTGTGAAGTATGAGTCTGTGCAAAGCGTGCAAAAATATGCGGACGACATGCTGATTTCTTACCCGATTGTGCTCGGGGAGGCGCAAAAGATGGCGATACCAAGCCCTGAGGTGCTGCCTACTACTTATATTTATGCACCGGATGGTTCGCTGTACAAAGTAAAACGCGGCGCCTTAAGCAGGCAATGGTTAGAAGGCTTGCTTAAGGAGGCCGCGTCAGCGCCTAAATAACGTTTAAAACTAGATAGTCACCGCTTCCCCTGCCGGGTTAATCACGCTGAGCTGATTCTCTTTGGCAAACTGAATCAGTTGCTCAAAGCCTGCCGGATTGACGTCTTTCAACTTCATGTCTACCGACAAGCTGCGCACGTTATTGACCAGTTTTGGCTTCAGGTAAGGCGAATAACGCAACTTTTTGTCGTCGCCAAACGTGGCGTAGGTACTGCACATGCGGTCCACCCAGTCACTCGGGCGAAAAGGCTTTCCGGCCAATGTAATGCCCTGAATAATAATTTCCTGATTTTCCATGCAGATTCCTTAAAGCGAAGTTAACAATTAATTGGTGTATTCAAATACTTTGACGACTTTAGTCACGCCTTCTGTCGTTCTGGCAATTTCTACGGCGTCGGTGGCTTCTTTCTCAGAGACAATGCCCATCAAGTAAACCACGCTGGCTTCCGTGACCACTTTCACCACATTGGCCGGGAACAGGCGCTCACTGACGAAACGCGCTTTCACTTTAGTGGTGATATAAGTGTCATTGCTGCGGTCACCAATGGAAGAGGCGGGGGCAACGGTCAACCCGTTGTGAATGTTGCGCACATTGGAGATTTCACGCGTCAGTGTTTCTGCCTGCGTGAGCTGGGCGTCGTTCGGTACCTCGCCAGACAGCAGCACAATGCGGTTGTAGCTGGTGACATTGATATGCGATGCTTTGTCCATGTATTGCGACAAACGCTTCAGTGTTTTTAATTCGATATTTTCATCTTCGACATAAATGCCAGACGTACGACGATCTGCTGCCATCGCGCCACCGGCTGCTGCGCCGCCCACGACTGCAGGAAAACAGCCACTCAACTGCGTGCTGATCAATAACAAGGCAATAGCAGAGACTTTTCTGGTGAAAATTTGTTGGGTCATGAAACTTCCTTGATCTACGAGAAAAACTTAAAGATGTTGGGTGTGACAGCAGAGGATAAATAAAATTCTACGCTTTTTATGTGTCGATTGCATTACGAATCCAATTCGGCGCGCGGTATTGGGGGTTGTCAAACAGGATCGCATCGAAGCGACACGGCGTGTTGAGGTCGTTTATTTGTAAGTAATGCTGGGCAGCGCGGATGAGTTTCTGTTGTTTGCGATGGTCTATGCTGTCGGCCGCACTGGCAAATGCCTGGTGGCTGCGTAAGCGCACTTCAACAAAAACCAGGGTGTGTTGATCGCGCATGATCAAATCAATCTCACCAAAGCGGCAACTATAGTTTTGCGCCAATAGCACCAGGCCTTGCTGCTGCAAGAAATGCACAGCCGCCACCTCTGCGGCCAGTCCTTGATTATTAGCGTTGAGTTTCATGATGCCTTTGGCTTTTGTTGCATCACGCAGCCTGCTTTAGTGCTTAGCGAAACTGGCGCGATGGCATAAAATACGTGCATGAACGAGATTGGTACATTATATGTGGTGGCAACGCCCATCGGCAATCTGGGGGATATCACCCAGCGCGCACTCACCACCTTACAGCAGGTCGATGCGATCGCGGCCGAAGATACCCGCCATAGTGTCGGTTTGTTGCGGCATTTCGGTATCAGCAAGCCTTTACTGGCAGTGCATGAACATAACGAGCAGCAGTCGGCGCAAGGCCTGGTGAAACGCTTGCTGGCAGGTGAATCCATCGCGCTGATTACTGACGCCGGTACGCCAGCAGTCAGCGATCCTGGTGCAGTAGTAGTGCAAGTGGTGCGACAGGCGGGCCTGAAGGTGGTACCTATCCCCGGTGTGAGTGCGATCATTACGGCGTTGTCGGCCGCAGGCATTACCCAGCCTGGTTTTTATTTTGAAGGTTTTTTGCCGGCAAGTGGTTCACAGCGCCGCAAGCGCTTGCAGTTGCTTAAGGCAATTCCGTCTACGCTGGTGTTTTACGAGGCGCCACACCGCATTGTCGAGTGCGTGCAAGATTTGCATGATGTGTTAGGTGGTGCGCGGCAACTGACGCTGGCGCGCGAGCTGACCAAGACCTTTGAAACCATCCATACCTGCCTGTTGACAGACGCGGTAGACTGGTTAAATGCGGATACCAATCAGCAGCGCGGCGAGTTTGTGGTGCTGGTGCATCCTGATCTGCAGGAAAAGCCCGATGGCCTGGATGAAGAGACATTAAGGATATTGCAGCGTCTATTACAGGAGTTGCCACTCAAGCAGGCGGTGGCGCTGGCAACCGATATTACAGGCCAGAAGAAAAACGAATTATATGAAGCAGCGCTTGCGCTTAAAGCGGCGAGCCCAGATTAAAAAGGTAACACGTATGACTATTGAAATCACCCTGACCCGCCCGGATGACTGGCATTTACACCTGAGAGACGGCGCTGGGCTGCAGTCTGTATTGCCAGACACGGCGAAACAATTTGCCCGCGCCATCGTTATGCCCAATTTGCGGCCACCGGTGACGACAGCCGACCTGGCGCTGGCTTATTATCAACGCATCAAACAGGCGCTGCCTGCCAGGCTTGCATTTGAGCCGCTGATGACTTTGTATTTAACTGACAATACACCGGCGCAAGAAATTGCGGCGGCCCGCGCGAGTGGTGTGGTGCAGGCGGTGAAGTTGTATCCGGCTGGCGCGACCACCAATAGTGACTCTGGCGTGACCAGCCTGGCCAAATGTGCAGGCGCATTGGCAGAGATGGAAAAGCAGGGCATGCCTTTGCTAATCCACGGCGAAGTGACCGATGGCGATGTGGATGTGTTTGATCGTGAGAAAGTATTTATCGAGCGTCATTTGCAGCCATTGTTAAAGGACTTCCCTGGCCTCAAAGTGGTGTTTGAGCATATCACCACCAAGGACGCGGCTGAGTTTGTAGCCGCAGGACCGGCCAACCTGGCCGCGACCATTACTGCACACCATTTGCTGATGAATCGTAATGCCATGTTTACCGGTGGTATCCGCCCGCATCATTACTGCTTGCCAGTACTCAAGCGTGAAACACATCGTGAAGCCTTGGTGAAAGCGGCGATTTCAGGCTCATCCAGATTTTTCCTGGGCACTGACAGTGCGCCGCATCCTAAATCCGCCAAAGAGGCGAGTTGCGGTTGTGCGGGCATGTATACTGCCCATGCGGCGATTGAGTTGTATGCCGAAGCATTTGAAGAGGCGGGTGCGCTGGATAAGCTGGAAGGCTTCGCCAGTTTTTATGGGGCAGATTTTTACGGTTTGCCGCGCAACACTGACGCCATCACCTTGCGCAAGGAAAGCTGGCTGGTGCCTGAAAGCATTCCGTTTGCGGATGATGTGCTGGTGCCATTGCGTGCCGGACAAACCATTGCATGGAAGCTGGTGTAACACTTTAAAACATTGGAGGGTAAGCGATGAACAACAAGTGGTTGATGGCAGGATTCGGTGTGATGTCTGGTGTGATATTCAGTGCGCAGACATTTGCGGTGACGATAGACGAAATGCGCGGAGAGCAAGCGCCGTATGCACAAGCCTTTAAAGCGGTAGATGCGGATGGTAATGGCAAGTTGTCCAAGAAAGAGGCTGCCAAGGATAAGGATTTTCACACCGGCTCTTTTGCTAAAGCGGATACAAACCATAATGGCAGCCTAGATCTGGACGAGTTCGCCGCTTATAAATCCAAGGTGGATAACGCTGAAAATAAACAGGCAGCGACTGACAGTGCCATTACCGCCAAAATCAAGTCTAAACTCCTGGTAGAAAAAAACTTTAGCAGCTTTAAAGTCAGTGTCGAAACCAAAGATAATGTGGTGATTTTGAGCGGCTTTGTCGATAACGCCGAGCAGAAAACGCGCGCTGAAAAGATTGCCGCCAGTGTCAGTGGCGTGAAATCAGTCAAAAATGCGCTGGTTGTTAAGCCTTAGTTGGCGGTGCTTGTCCGGATTTATAGTTGCCAGTTAATCGGCGCCTGCCCTTTGCTGCTTAGGTACTGATTGATGCTGGAAAACTGGTGATTGCCAAAAAATCCCCGGTGCGCCGACAGTGGTGAAGGGTGTACGGATTTTAAAACCAGATGTTTATTGGGGTCTATCATGGCCCCTTTCTTTTGGGCATAGCTGCCCCACAATACAAACACCAAGCCTTCCCTATGCTGGTTGAGCGCGGCAATGGCGGCATCGGTAAATTGCTCCCAGCCCCGGTTCTGGTGCGAGCCAGCATTGGCCAGTTGTACCGTCAGTGTAGCGTTCAATAGTAATACGCCCTGATCTGCCCAGGCAGTCAGGTCGCCGCTCCCGCTCATGCGTACGCCTAAATCCGCCTGAATCTCCTTGAAAATATTCATCAGCGAAGGCGGCAAAGCGACGCCTGGCGGTACTGAGAAACTTAGGCCATGCGCTTGTCCCGGGCCATGGTAAGGGTCTTGCCCGATAATCACCACACGCACTTTGTCGAACGGGGTATGGTTAAACGCATTGAAGATCAGTGGCCCCGGCGGAAAGATGGTTTTGCCGGCGACTTTTTCCTGCTGCAAAAACGTTTTCAGTGTTTGCATATAAGGCTTGTCGAATTCAGCGCCGATGTGGGTTTGCCAGGAAGGGTCTAGCTGGCCGGACTTTTCTGTTGTGGTCATGATCATTGGAGACGGGAATGTTTTTTCAATATTATAGGTCTAGTGGTCCGCGTGGTAAAATAGCCATGAAGCCAACCAGACAGTCGCCGCCTGTGCAAACAGGGGGAGGAAAGTCCGGGCTGCACAGAGCGGGATGACGGCTAACGGCCGTACGCTGAAAGCTGGTAACAGTATAAGGTGAGGAATAGGGCCACAGAGACGAGCGTATTAAGTTACGGTGAAACGCGGTAACCTCCATCTGCAGCAATATCAAATAGGCTGGCATTTTACGCAAGTAATAAGGCGTGGCTCGCGCTGCCAGCGGGTAGATAGCTTGAGCGTGTGAGCAATTGCACGCCTAGATGAATGACTGTCGCCACGCAAGTGGATACAGAACCCGGCTTATCGGTTGGCTTTACTTTCTCTTGCCTCACCATTNNCAGAACCCGGCTTACCGGTTGGCTTTATTTTTCCTTCATCATGTTTTGCTTAAGCATGGTCTGCGCCTGGCGCGCTTGCCATTGATCCAGCGCTGCGCTGATGCGCTGTTCGTTGTACCCTCGCACCACTTCCCCTGCAATCAGCAACACCGGCACGCCTTTGCCTGCCAGCCGCTGGTATTGAGCCTGCGCTTCGGCAGACCTTTCAATGTTGACTTCCTGATAGCTAATCTGCCGTTGTTGCAGTAATGCCCTGGTCTTTTCGCAGTAAGGGCACCAGTCGGTGGCGTACAGCAGCACTTTGCCGTGGCTGTAGTCTGGTGTCGGCGTCAAGGAGTACCACCATGCGCGCCACTCCATGGCCAGTAAAATGCCTGCGCCTATGATTAAAAATTTCAATCTGCTGGACATATATGTATTGGATGGTTGGGTGCTGGTTGGTGTGTTTTATTTGACCAAGTCGGACCTTTTTTGATGCTAAAAAAGTCAGCAGAAAATAACATTTTTTAATTATTCAATATTTTCAATGNNCAATTTTATGTGTTAATTGCGCCAATCTCTTGATTTAAATTGCTTTGTTAAAACGCTCTAAGTCTTTGTCTTTAAAAGAGATTTTTTCTCCCAAAGTGCTTGCCAAGCACTTTTTTTTTATCTATAGTGTGCAAAAGGGTGATTTTGTGTTGAATTGTGGGAAATTTATCCCGCTTTTGATCAAAACAGGTTGGTAAGGACAATATTCCATGTTTCGCGGGGCGGTACAGTTAAGTTTGGATGCAAAGGGGCGGCTCAGTGTGCCAGCCAAGCATCGTGACGCCCTGACGGCTGGCGGGCAGGGCGAAGTTGTGCTCACGGCCCACCCGCACCGTTGTCTGATTCTGTATCCAAAAACAGCTTGGGAGCCGATTGAAACCAAGCTGACCAGTTTGTCCAGTTTTAATCCTCAGACCAGTGGTATTCAGCGCATGATCGTCGGTCAGGCAGATGTGATGCATCTGGATTCTGCCGGTCGCTTGCTGGTGAATGCCGTACTGCGCAAGTTTGCCAAGCTCGATAAAGACGTGATGATGGTCGGGCAAGGTAGTCATTTTGAGTTGTGGGATCTGGCAGCATGGGATCAGCAGCTGGAGAGCCTGATGGCGACCGACCAGTTGCAGATACCGCAAGAGCTAGAAGGATTCTCGCTATGACGCGGGGCGCGAAGTCAGCGCCCGCGTCCTTGACGGAAACGTCAGTGTCACCAGTCGCCGCCAGTCATATCACCGTGTTGTTGCATGAGGCGGTGGATGCGCTGAACGTACAGGCCGATGGCGTGTATGTCGATGGCACCTTCGGGCGTGGCGGGCATAGCCGACTTATTCTTTCCAAATTAGGTAGCAAAGGGCGCTTGATCGGCTTGGATCGCGATCTGGCAGCGGTCGCGCATGGGCAAACGATTGCCGATGCGCGTTTTACGATGGTACATGCGCATTTTTCCGCCATGGCAGCAGTGTTGGCCGAGATGGATGTGCAGGCGGTAGACGGAATATTGCTCGACCTGGGCATTTCGTCGCCGCAAATTGATGAGGGTGTGCGTGGTTTCAGTTTCCGTTTTGACGGACCGCTGGATATGCGCATGGATCAAAGTCGGGGCAAAACCGCCGCAGAGTGGCTGGCGACGATGTCTGAAAAACAATTGGCTGAGGTGATTAGAGATTATGGTGAAGAACGGTTTGCTAAGCAGGTTGCAAGGGCGATTGTTAAAGAGCGCGAAGATGGGCATGCCATCACCACTACAGGGCAACTTGCCAAGATCGTGGCAGGCGCCATCCCCAAGAATGAGCCGGGCCAGAACCCTGCAACGCGCACATTTCAAGCTCTACGGATTTTCGTCAATCAAGAGCTTGAGGAACTCTCGCTAGTGCTGCCAGATTGCCTGCAGCTGCTGCGTCCGCAAGGTCGGTTGGCGGTGATCAGCTTTCACTCGCTGGAAGATCGTATCGTCAAGCGCTTTATCCAGTCTGAAGTGGATAGAGATAACTTGCCTGCCGGATTGCCTGTGCGCGCTAAGGATTTACCGCAGCCGCGCTTACTGGCTGTGGGTAAGGCCATCAAGCCTGGTAAGGCGGAAGTGGCGGCTAATGTGCGTTCACGCAGTGCGGTGTTGCGTGTGGCTGAACGCACGCAGGTGCAATAGGCTGTTTCATGATCCGGCTCAATTTGATTTTGTTTGCGTTGACGATTGCCATGGCTTTGGGCGTGGTGACGGCGCAATACAAGGCGCGCAAATTGTATTTTGAGCTGGACAGGCAAGAAGTGTTGACCAAGCAATATATGACGGAATATGACCAGTTGCAGATCGAGCAAAGCACCTGGGCCATGCATTCGCGGCTGGAAGACTTTGCGACCACGCGTTTGCATATGCATAGCCCGAGCATGCAGCAGACACAAGTGATCATGGTTGATGTGCCGCCTGCGCCATAACCGGAATCATTGCGAGTGAATGGTCATGCTGCTTAAAGAGAGTCAACACAAGCTGGTGAAATTGCCGGCCTGGCGCAGAAGAACGCTGCTGGTATTGCTGTTGTTGAGTTTTGTCTTGCTGCTGGGGCGCGGGTTTTACCTGCAAACCTTGCATAAAGACTACCTGATTAAAAAAGGTGAAGCGTTTTCGCGACGCAAAGTGGTGTTGATGCCGCATCGCGGCAAGATTTATGACCGTAATTTCAAGCCATTGGCGATCAGTTTACCGGTGGAGTCAGTGTGGGCAAACCCGACTGACGTGCAGGTGACTGCGGTGCAGTTGAAGCAAATGGCCAAGCTGCTGGATATGCCAGCCAAGGAATTGCAACAAAAGCTGCAAAAAAAGAAAAAAGAATTTGTTTATATCAAACGGAGAGTGGCGCCCGATGTGGCAAAACAGGTGATGGCGATGAAAGTGCCCGGCGTATTCAGTCAAAAGGAATACAAACGCTTCTACCCGGCGGCAGAAGTGACGGCGCATATCGTCGGTTTTACTGGGGTGGATGACACTGGCGTTGAAGGTATGGAGCTTTACCGTAACCACGTATTGTCTGGCAGCGCAGGTAAGCGTGATTTTGTGCGTGACCGCAAAGGCCATGTGGTGGAAGACCTGGTCGCCGTGAAGTTGCCGCACGATGGCCAGGACCTGGTGCTGAGCATAGACCGTACTGTGCAATATGTGGTGCATAGAGAATTGTCACGGGCGGTTGAAAAACATAAAGCCAAAGCGGCGGCGGCTGTGGTGCTGGATGCAAAAACCGGTGAAGTGCTGGCGTTGGTGAATATTCCGACCTACAACCCGAACAATCCGGTCAATGTGGCCAGCAAGTTGCGCAACTCCGCCATCGTGAATATTTTTGAACCGGGTTCGACCATGAAGCCGGTCACTGCGGCGGCGGCGATGGAGTTTGGCCCATATCAGCCGGATACCAAAATCCAGACGGCGCCGGGCTACCTGCGCATAGGTACGGCCACCATTCATGACGCGCACCCGAACCAGGTGTTGACCGTGTCACAAGTGATCCAGAAATCCTCCAACGTCGGTTCGGCCAAAATGGCGCTCGATTTAAATCGCGAGCAGTTGTGGAACACCTATGTACAACTGGGCTTTGGCTCAGCCACCAAGATTGGTTTTCCTGGTGAGGCCTCAGGCAAAGTGCGCGACTACAAAACCTGGCGCCCGATTGAGCAGGCCACCATGTCTTACGGTCACGGCATTAGCGTGACCTTGTTGCAATTGGCGCGCGCCTACACCGTGTTTGCCAATGAAGGTGAGTTATTGCCGGTGACTTTAACCAAGTTGTCTGAGCCGCCGGTCGGCCGTCCAGTGTTTTCTGCCAAAGTGGCCAACGCAGTTAAGGATATGCTGGAGCTGGTAGTGCAGCCAGGCGGCACAGCATTAAAAGCACAGGTGACGGGTTATCGCGTCGCTGGCAAAACCGGCACCGCGCATAAATTGGGTGATCATGGCTACGAACATGATAAATATGTGGGTTCTTTTGTTGGCATGGTGCCTGCCTCCAATCCGCGCCTGATTATGGCGGTGATGATAGATGAGCCCAGCAATGGTGAATATTACGGCGGCAGTGTGGCTGCGCCGGTGTTTAGTGCCGTCATGAATGATGTGCTGCGTATGCTGGTGGTGCCGCAAGATGGCAATGCTATTCCAGCGACCACCCCGGCTGATGCGGCTGAAGTGAAGGAGGCGATGTGAGTAAATATATTATTCCAGCGCCGGTACATGGCATCACCGCAGATAGCCGCCAGGTGGAAAAGCATGGCTTGTTCCTGGCTTACCCGGGACAGCACAGCGATGGCCGCGATTATATTGAAGATGCGATTGCCAAAGGCGCCAATACCGTGATCTGGGATAGTCAGGGCTTCGACTGGAATCCATCCTGGAATGTACACAATATTGCTATTGCCGATCTGAAGTCGCAGGTTGGTCATATTGCCAGCCAGTTTTATAAAGACCCGTCCGAACAAATGTGGTGCATAGGGGTGACTGGCACCAACGGCAAAACAACGGTGACGCACTGGCTGGCCCAGGCTTACCGTTTCCTGCAACAAAAATCTGCTGTGATTGGCACATTGGGTAATGGCGCGCTGGACGATTTGCAGCCGACGCAAAATACCACGCCCGGCCCGGTAGAGCTGCAAAAAGTGCTGGCGAATTTTGTGCTGGATGATGTGCGCACGGTGGCCATGGAGGTGTCTTCTCACGGTCTGGATCAAGGCCGTGTCAATGGCGTAGCCTTTGATGTCGCGGTGCTAACCAATATCACGCGTGATCATCTTGATTATCACCTGACCATGGAAGCCTACCAGGCGGCCAAACGCAAACTGTTTGACTGGCAAACCCTGTCGGCTGCTGTAGTGAATGCTGATGATGCATTTGGCCTGGCATTGATTGAAGACCTGCGTAAGCAAGGTAAAAAAGTATTGAGTTATGGCCTGCATCAGGAGGCGGATGTGTGCGCAACCGCCGTCACCATGCATGCCACTGGTTTTGAAATTCAGGTGCGTATGGAACAAGGCAGCGGCGATATTCAGTTGCATGCCCTGGGGCAGTTCAATGTCTACAACGCCTTGGCTGTGCTGACTTGCCTGTTAGCGCAGGACGTGGCTTTGCCAGCAGCGCTGCAAGCCGTATCTGGCCTGGTGCCGGTGGCGGGGCGCATGCAGATGTTTGGCGGCGGTGATTTGCCATTGGTGGTGGTTGACTATGCGCATACGCCAGATGCCCTGGAAAAAGCATTACATACCTTGCGTATTCAGGCGCGCGGCAAATTGAGCTGCGTGTTTGGTTGCGGTGGTGACCGTGACAGCGGCAAGCGTAGCGAAATGGGGCGTATTGCTGACACGCTGGCGGATAGCGTGATGGTGACCAATGACAATCCACGCAGTGAAAATCCTTACGCGATTATTGCGGCGATTGCCGAAGGCATGGCGCGTGAAGTGACCGTGGAAACCGACAGGGCCAAAGCCATTGCTCTCGCCATTAGCCAGGCTGGCAAGGGCGATGTGGTGCTGGTTGCCGGTAAAGGCCATGAAGATTATCAGGAGATCCAGGGCATACGCTATCCATTTAGCGATGCCGCTTGGGTGCAAAGCGCGTTGAAAAAAAAACGTGTTGAATCAGAACGCTTTGAATCAGAAGGCACAGGCATGATCGCGCTGCAAACCATTGCTGAAGTATTACAAGGCCGTTTACAGGCGGTGAATGGGCATGGCGCGGATATCACTGTGACCTCTGTCGATACCGATAGCCGTCGCGTGCAAGTCGGGCAGTTGTTCGTTGCCTTGCCAGGTGAAAAATTTGATGGCCATGATTTCTTGCCGCAAGTGGCGACGCAAGGTGCCGTCGCTGCGCTGGTGAGCAAGCCTGTCGATGGTGGTTTGCCAACAGTGCTGGTCAAAGATACCCGTCTGGCTTTGGGGCAGTTAGCCAGCTGGTGGCGCCAGCAGCTGGCTTTGCCGCTGATTGCAGTCACCGGCAGTAATGGCAAGACCACTACCAAGGAAATGATCGCCGCCATTATGCAAGTGCATGTCGGCAGCGCTGACAAAGTATTGGCCACGGCCGGTAACTTTAATAACGATATCGGTATGCCGCTGACCTTGTTGCGTTTGCGTGCAAATCATCGCTGTGCCGTGATTGAAATGGGTATGAATCATTTAGGTGAGATCGATTACCTGACCCGCCTGGCACGACCGAATGTGGCGGTGATTAACAACGCCGGGACGGCGCATATTGGCGAATTGGGTTCGCGTGCAAACATTGCCAAAGCCAAAGGCGAGATATTTGCAGGCTTGAACCATGACGGTATCGCCGTGATTAATGCGGACAGTGAGTTTGCAGAGGACTGGCGTGGTTTGAACGCAGGGCGTCGTGTGCTGAGTTTTGGCTTGCACGCCGCCGCCGATGTTCGTGGTGAAATGCTGGATGCTGAGGCTGGCTTCAAGCTGCATTATCAGGGCAACAGCATCACGTTAACACTGGCAGTGCCGGGCGTGCACAACATCATGAATGCATTGGCAGCTGCCGCTGCGAGTTTAGCCGCAGGCGCCAGCCTGGCCGATGTTACTCAAGGGTTGCAAGGCTTTGCCGGGGTCAAAGGGCGTTTGCAAGTGAAAACGGCTGCTAACGGCGCCAAAGTGATTGATGACACGTATAACGCCAATCCAGATTCCATGCAGGCGGCGCTGGATGTGTTGAAAAATGCCGGTTCAAATACGGTGTTTGTGATGGGTGATATGGGCGAGCTGGGGGCGGATGCAGAAGCCATGCATGCGCAGATCGGTCGTTATGCAAAACAGCAAGGGATTGGCAAATTGTATGCACTGGGTCAATTCACGCAAGCGGCAGTGCAGGCGTTCGGTGCGCAAGCACACCATTTTGCCTCGGTAGAAGCCTTGGTTTCTGCTTTGCAGGCAGAGACCACCGCCGATGATGTGGTGTTGGTAAAAGGCTCGCGCTTTATGCAAATGGAGCGTGTGGTGAATGCGCTAGTGGAATCGTTGGTGGAATCGCAAGCCACTGAATTAGTGGGGAAATAGGAAACATATGTTATTAGAACTGACGAAATGGCTGGCATCGGATGTACATGGATTTCATGTGTTTAACTACATCACGTTCCGTGCCGTCCTGGCGACGCTGACGGCGCTGGCGATCTCATTCCTGGTTGGCCCGGCCATGATTCGCAAGCTGACCGAGTACAAGGTCGGCCAGGCGGTACGTGATGATGGTCCACAAACACACCTGGTCAAGGCAGGTACACCAACCATGGGTGGTGCCCTGATCCTGGTGGCGATTTCAGTGTCGACTTTGCTATGGGGTAATTTGCATAACCGCTTTATCTGGGTAGTGCTGATTACGACACTGGGATTTGGCGCAGTGGGCTGGGTCGATGACTACCGCAAAGTGGTCTATAAAAACCCTAAAGGCCTGTCTGCCAAAGCTAAATATTTCTGGCAAAGCCTGGTTGGCCTGGGGGTAGCAGGGTTTTTATATGCCACGTCGACCACACCGGTTGAAACGACGTTGATCGTACCTTTCTTTAAGCACCTGGTATTCCCGCTGGGCGCGGTGGGCTTCATCGTGCTGACTTACCTGGTGATTGTCGGTAGCAGCAACGCCGTGAACCTGACCGACGGCCTGGATGGCCTGGCGACCTTGCCAACCGTGATGGTCGGCAGTGCGCTGGCGATTTTCTCTTATGTGGCTGGTCACGCGGTGTTCTCCAAATACCTGGGTATTCCTTATGTCGCCGGTGCCAGCGAATTGATGGTGTTTTGCGCGGCCATGGCGGGTGCCGGCTTGGGCTTTTTGTGGTTTAACGCTTATCCGGCAGAAGTGTTTATGGGCGATGTCGGCGCGCTGGCACTGGGTGCTGCACTAGGTGTAGTGGCGGTGATTGTGCGCCAGGAGATCGTACTGTTCATCATGGGCGGTGTGTTTGTGATTGAAACCTTCTCGGTGGCGGCACAGGTGCTGTATTTCAAATATACCAAGAAGATGACAGGTACCGGCAAGCGTATTTTTCTGATGGCGCCTTTGCATCATCACTACGAGCAAAAAGGCTGGAAAGAGACGCAAGTCGTCGTGCGTTTCTGGATTATTACCATGATGTTGGTGCTGGTGGGGTTATCCACCTTGAAATTGCGATAAGACACGGAATGCATCGTCAGGCGTGAACATGAAAAAACAGTTTGAACAACAGCGGATTGCAGTACTGGGACTGGGTGACACCGGCTTCTCGGCTTTGCGCTGGCTGCGCCATATGGGTGCAGATGTAGTGATGTTCGACTCACGCCTGCACCCGGCTGGGCAAGATCGTTTGCTTGCGGAGTTTCCGGAGGTGGAGTGCCACCTGGGGCCTTTTAACCATGCCTTGTTATCCAGCATGGATTTGATTGTGGCCAGTCCTGGCGTCTCTCTCAATGAGCCAGTCATTGCACAGCTGATGGCGCAGGGCAAGCATGTGGTCGGCGATGTTGAGTTGTTTGCGCGCTTTCGTGCCCCTTATGCCAAGGTGATCGCGATTACCGGTTCCAACGGTAAAACAACCGTCACGTCACTGGTGGGTGAAATCTGCAAGCAGGCTGGATTGAATACCATTGTTGCCGGCAATATCGGTTTGCCAGTGCTGGATACCTTGCAGATGACGGCACCTGATGTTTATGTGCTGGAGTTATCCAGCTTCCAGCTGGAAGGGATCCATCAGCTGCAAATAGATGCGGCGACTATTCTCAACCTGTCTGAAGATCATATGGATCGCTATGACGGCATGGAAGGCTATGCGCAAGCCAAGGCACGCATTTACCAGCACGCGCGCATTGCTGTGGTGAATCGTGATGACCCTGCCAGCGCGGCCTTGGCCGGTCAGTTGCCACAGGTATCGTTTGGTGTGAATCCGGCACCGTCGATCAATGATTACGGACTCAACGACGCCGGCTGGTTATGCGCGGGCAACCGTCATTACATTGAAGCTGACAGCTTGCAGATTCGTGGCAAACACAATATCGCCAACGCGCTGGCAGCCATTGCGCTGACGCAAGCGATCGGCATCGACAAAGTCTCTATCCTGCATACGGTGCAAGCATTTGCAGGCTTGCCGCATCGCGTAGAGTGGGTGGCGAATATCGACGATGTCGATTTCTATGATGATTCTAAAGGCACCAATGTGGGCGCGACCTGCGCTGCGATTAGTGGCATGCTCAAGCAGGGCAAGCCACAGAAAGTAGTATTGATTGCCGGTGGTGATGGCAAGGGCCAGGACTTTACGCCTTTGCGTGAAGCGATTTTGCATCACGCCAGAGCCGTGGTGCTTATCGGTCGCGATGCGCCAAAAATCCAGCAAGTCTTGCATAACCTGCAATTGCCAGTCGTCGATGCTGTCGACTTAACCGCCGCTGTCCATATTGCCAAAACCCTGGCCGAAGAAGGCGACGCAGTTCTGTTATCACCAGCTTGTGCCAGCTTTGATATGTTCCGCAATTACGAACATCGAGCCGAAGTATTCGTTGAGGCTGTGAAAGCCATGGAGGCCGCATGCTTGGGCCATTGATGATGAACCGCGAGCGTTATAACTCCCCCAGTTACGATGTATCGCTGTTGTGGGTGGTGTTGTCCTTGCTGGCGTTTGGCATGGTCATGGTGTATTCCGCCTCGATTGCTTACGCAGACTCAAGCAAGATGTTTGGTCATAACAGCACTTATTTCCTGATGCGTCAGGCCTTGTATATCGTGGTCGGCCTGGTGGCGGCCGTGATTGTGTTCCAGGTGCCTATGGCCTGGTGGCAAAAGATGTCGCCTTACCTGTTCATTATGGGCATCGTCTTGCTGATCATGGTGCTGATTCCCGGCATCGGCAAAGTGGTCAATGGCAGCCGTCGCTGGATTTCCTTGCTCGTTATGAATCTGCAACCTTCAGAGCTCATGAAGCTGTTTATCGCCATGTATGCCTCCGATTACGCTGTACGCAAAGCCGGTAGCATGCATAGCTTTAAAAAAGGATTCTTGCCCATGCTGGGTGTGATGGTATTTGTCGGTGTGTTGCTGCTGAAGGAGCCGGATTTCGGTGCCTTTGCCGTCACCGCCTCCATTGCTTTCTCCATCATGTGGCTGGGCGGCGTCAACCTCAAGGTGTTCCTGGCCATGCTGGGCGCATTGCCATTGGCTGTGATCGGCCTGGTGGTGATGGAGCCCTATCGTCTGGAACGTATGAAAGGCTTCCTGAATCCCTTTGATGACCCGTTTGATACCGGTTACCAGTTGTCACATGCGCTGATCGCGTTTGGCCGTGGCGAGTTCTGGGGTGTAGGGCTCGGTGGCAGCGTGGAAAAATTATTGTACTTGCCAGAAGCGCATACCGACTTCCTGTTGGCGGTGGTGGCTGAAGAGCTGGGGTATGTCGGCGTGCTGGTAGTGGTGTTGCTGTTTGCCTGGCTGGTCATTCGCGCCTTCAGTATTGCCAAAGAAGCCGTGGCTAACGAACGTTATTACTCTGCCTTGCTGGCGCAAGGCATTGGTGTGTGGATGGGCGTGCAAGGCTTTATCAATATGGGCGTGAACATGGGCCTGCTGCCGACCAAAGGGCTGACTTTGCCATTGTTGTCTTACGGCGGCAGCAGGCCCATGTTCNNATCCTGGCGAATTGCATTGCGCTGTCGGTGCTGCTGCGTATCGATTTCGAGAACCGTCGCTTGCAGAAAGGCTTGAACTGATGAGCCGTTCATACACATTGATGGTGATGGCCGGTGGCACCGGTGGGCATGTTTACCCAGCCATGGCGGTGGCCGACGCGCTGCATGCGCAAGGCTGGAAAATCGTCTGGCTGGCCACTGAAGGCGGTATGGAAAATCGCCTGATTGTCGACAAACCTTATGACAAAGCCATGATGACCATGCGAGGCGTGCGTGGCAAAGGCCTGCTGGGCTGGCTGACTTTGCCGGTGAAGCTGGTGCGTGCCTTTGCACAAGCCAGGCAGGCGATCCGTCAACATCAGCCGGATGTGGTGCTGGGCATGGGCGGTTTTGCTGCGTTTCCGGGCGGTGTGATGGCCAGGTTAGCTGGCGTGCCGCTGGTGATTCATGAGCAAAACTCAATTGCAGGGCTGACCAATAAAGTGTTGGCCAAGATCGCTCACCGTGTATTGACTGGTTTCCCGGGGGCTTTGGGCACTAAAGGCGAGATGGTAGGTAATCCTGTACGTGAAGGCATTACGACATTGCCCACGCCGGAGCAACGTTTTGCCGAGCATCATGGCGTGCTGCGTGTGTTAGTGGTGGGCGGCAGCCTGGGTGCAGTGGCGTTGAATACCTTGTTGCCACAGGCGTTTGCGCAATTACCTGTCAATGCGCGTCCGCAGATTATTCACCAGGCCGGTGAAAAACAGTTTGAAGCACTGAAAAAGGCTTATGCCGATGCTGGTGTAGCTGCAGATTGCCGTGCCTTTATCCACGATATGGCAGAAGTGTATGCCTGGGCGGATTTGGTGATTTGCCGCGCTGGGGCATTGACCGTGGCTGAACTGGCTAATGTTGGTGCCGCCAGCATCCTAGTGCCGTTCCCGTTTGCGGTGGATGACCACCAGACAACGAATGCGGCCTATTTGCAACAGGCGGGCGCCGCTTTACTCATACAGCAACGTGATATGGATGTCGCGCAATTAGCGGCGACTTTGCAAATGCTGGATAGACCGACTTGCCTGGCGATGGCACAGAAAGCACGGGCGTTGGCCAGGCCGCAAGCCACGCAACAGGTTGCACAAATTTGCCAGCAACTGGCGACAGGCAATAAAAAAGGAACACCGGGTTCAGCATGAAACATAAAGTTAAAAAAATACATTTTATCGGTATCGGCGGCTCAGGCATGAGCGGCATTGCCGAGGTGTTGCTGAACCTGGACTTTGAAGTCAGCGGCTCTGACCTGGCCAGCAATGCGACCACCAAACGTTTGCAAGGCTTTGGCGCAACGGTGTTTCAGGGACACGCGACCGAGCATCTCAATGATGCGGACGTGGTGGTAGTATCCAGCGCGATTAACGAAGAGAACCCGGAAATTATCGCCGCACGCGCGCGTAAGGTGCCGGTGATTCCACGCGCAGTGATGTTGGCAGAACTTATGCGCTTCAAGCAAGGCATTGCCATCGCAGGTACGCATGGCAAAACCACGACCACCAGCCTGATTGCCAGCATCCTGGCCGAAGCAGATATGGACCCGACCTTTGTCATCGGCGGCAAGCTGGAAGCTGCCAGCGCTAATGCACGCCTGGGTACCGGCGAGTGGATCGTGGTGGAAGCCGATGAATCTGATGCGTCCTTCTTGCACCTGACCCCGATCATGGCGGTGGTGACCAATATCGATCAGGACCATATGGACACCTATGAACACAGTTTTGAAAAGCTCAAAACTGCGTTTGTTGAATTTTTGCAGCAGATTCCGTTCTGGGGCATGGCGGTGTTGTGTATTGATGATGCCAATGTGCGTGAAATCCTGCCACGCGTGACCCGCCCGGTTACCACTTACGGCACACATGAAGAGGCTGCGATTCGCGCCGAGAATATTGTGGCCGATAACGGCAAGATGCATTTCACGCTAGTGCGTAAAAACGGCGTGACCGTGCGTAACGAAGTGACACTGAACTTGCCCGGCCATCATTATGTATTGAACGCGCTGGCCGCGATTGCTATTGCCACCGAATTAAATGTGCCGGATGCCGCCATTTTGAAAGCCCTGGCAGAGTTCCGCGGCGTTGGTCGCCGTTTTGAGCGTTATGGCGAGATTCCGGCCAATGGCGGGCACTTTACCCTGGTGGATGACTACGGCCATCACCCGATTGAGATGCAGGCTGTGATTGCGGCGGCGCGTGGCGCTTTTCCAGACCGCCGCCTGGTGCTGGCGTTCCAGCCGCATCGTTACACGCGTACGCGTGACTGCTTTGAAGATTTCGTCAAAGTGTTGTCCACCGTTGATGCCTTGTTGCTGACAGAAGTGTACTCGGCAGGAGAAGCACCGATTGTGGCCGCGGATACGCGTAGCCTGATTCGCGCGATTCGGGTGAATGGCAAGGTCGAGCCACGCTTTGTCGAAACCACAGATGAACTGCCAGCCACCATTCTGGAAAGTGTACAACCGGGTGATGTAGTGGTGGTGATGGGCGCTGGCAATATTGGTAGCGTTGCAGCGAAAACCAGAGAGTTGGCTAGCGTATGAGCGCCTCAGGATTAAAAGCGACTGGCCTGCAAGTGCTGAATAACGAGCCATTGGCACGCTATACCAGCTGGCGCGTCGGTGGTCCGGCCGATCGCCTGGTGCTGGCTGATAGCGTAGAGCATTTGCAGCAATTTTTGCAGCAGTTGCCAGCCGGCGAACCACTGACCTTTATTGGTCTGGGCAGTAACTTGCTGGTGCGTGATGGCGGTGTGCGCGGCACAGTCGTGGTCATGCATCAGGCACTGCAAGCGCTGGAGATTCAGGGTGAGCGTGTGTACGCCGATGCCGGTGTGACTTGCGCTAAATTGGCCCGTTTTGCTGCCAGTCACAATAAAGCAGGTGCGGAGTTTATGGCAGGCATTCCAGGCACCGTAGGCGGTGCGCTGGCGATGAACGCCGGTTGTTATGGCGGCGAAACCTGGCAATGGGTAGATCAGGTAAAAACGATTAATCGTCGTGGTGATGTGCAAGTGCGATCACGTACGGAATACCAGCCTAGCTATCGCCATGTGGTGCATCCGGCGGCAGACGAGTGGTTTCTGGGCGGCTGGTTTACGGTGCCCGCAGGCGATGGTAAGGCGTCTGCCGAACAGATCAAGCAGTTGCTGGCAAAACGCCTGGCGAGCCAGCCACTGAATATGCCGAGCGCAGGGTCAACGTTCAGGAATCCTGAGGGGGATTTTGCTGCCAGGTTGATAGAAGCGTCGGGACTCAAAGGCACCACCATTGGTGGGGCGCAGGTGTCTGAAAAGCATGCCAACTTTATTGTGAATTTGGGTCAGGCGACAGCGGCTGACATTGAAACCTTGATTGAGCACGTTAAAACCACGGTGCTTGAACAGCAAGGGATCGCGTTAATACAGGAAGTGAAAGTGATTGGGGAAGGTGTTTTAAAAGTATGAGTGTGAGTCAACAGTCATTTGGCAAGGTCGCGGTACTGTTTGGCGGCCGTTCTGGCGAGCGTGAAGTGTCGCTCAAAAGTGGTTCTGCTGTCTTGGCGGCATTGCAACGTCAGGGCGTGGATGCGCATGCGTTTGATCCGGCCAGTCAGGACCTGTCTGCCTTGAAAGCGTTTGACCGCGCCTTTATCGCCTTGCATGGCCGCTACGGTGAAGACGGCACGATTCAAGGTGCGCTAGAACTCATGGACATTCCTTACACCGGTAGCGGCGTCATGGCCTCTGCGCTGGGCATGGATAAATGGCGCACCAAATTGTTGTGGACAGCTGCTGGCGTCACCACGCCTAACTATGTGCTGATGGACGACCGCACGCACGCTGAAAATGTAGTCACTGCGCTTGGCTTGCCGCTGTTTGTAAAACCGGCCAACGAAGGCTCCAGCATTGGTGTAAGCAAAGTTAAACAGGCGGGCGATTTAATGGCGGCTTATCACCTGGCCAAACAGTCAGACCCGCTGGTGATTGCCGAGCAGTTTGTCGGTGGCGGCGAGTATACCGTCGGCATCCTGGGTGAGACTGCACTGCCTATCGTGCGCATCGTGCCTAAAAACGAATATTACGATTACGAAGCCAAGTATTTGCGTGATGACACCGAGTATCGCTGCCCGAGCGGCCTGTCTGCCGAACAGGAAAAGCAAATCCAGGCCGAAGCCTTGCAGGCTTTTAACGTACTGGGTTGCCGTGGCTGGGGCCGTGTCGACTTTCTGATGGATGAGTCTGGTAAGCACTATTTCCTGGAAGTGAATACCAGCCCGGGTATGACGGATCACAGCCTGGTGCCGATGGCGGCCAAGGCTGCTGGCATGGACTTTGAGGCACTGGTGATTCGTATTTTGCAACAAACGTTGCGTGAAGTGTAAAGAGGACGACTACGACGATGTGGGATAGACCAACATTGCTGAACTGGATCGCCAACCTGCTGTTTTCACTGGCAGTGGTGATGCTGCTTTACGCCATGTTGTTTGTGGTGCTGCATTTGCCTATCTTCCCGGTCAAGCAGGTACAGGTCGAAGGCAACCTGGATCATGTCAATCATGAGCAGATTCAGTTGATCGTCAGCAAGTACCTCAAGGGGAACTTCTACACCCTGGATTTGCAGCGTACGCGTGCCGCATTTGAAAAATTGCCCTGGGCACGCAAGGTGAGTGTACGTCGCCAGTGGCCGGACACCATTGTCGTGCAGATTGAAGAACATCAGGCCCTAGGTCGCTGGGGCGGCGTGGCACTGGTCAACCGCCATGGTGAGTTGTTCCAGGCCGCGTCTGACGAACAATTGCCGACTTTTTACGGCCCGGGCGATGCGATCAAAGAAGTGGCGCAAGGCTATGCCAGTTTTGCCCAGATGCTGACGGATACACCACTGCAGATTCAGCAGTTGAGTTTGTCCTCACGCCGTGCCTGGGAGATCAAGACCGTGGATGGTCGACAAATGATGCTGGGCCGTGAAGCGGCCAAGCAGCGATTACAACAGTTTGTGTCGGCGTATCGCCAGCAGGCAAGTATCGCGGAAAGTGACTGGCGTTATGCCGATTTGCGTTACCCCAACGGCTTTGCCTTGCGCATGCCGCGCAGTGGCGCCTGAGAATAAGACTGCCAGAAAGAAGTTCAAGGAAAAGACATGAGTAGAGTCAGAGAAGATAAGAATTTAATCGTGGGGCTGGATATCGGCACCTCGAAGATTGTTGCGATTGCGGCCGAGATTTTGCCGGAAGGCACATTGAAGGTGATTGGTGTCGGGCAACATGCTTCCCGTGGCTTGAAAAAAGGCGTGGTGGTGAATATTGACTCCACCATGCAGGCGATTCAGCGTGCGATTGAAGAAGTCGAGCTGATGGCGGATTGCAAAATTAATACCGTGTACTCAGGCATTGCTGGCAGCCATATCAAGAGCCTGAATTCACATGGCATGGTGAAGATTAAAGAGAGCGAAGTGTCGCAGATGGATATCGACCGCGTGGTGGAAACCGCCCGCGCGATTGCCCTGCCTGCTGACCAGCAGATTCTGCATATCCTGACCCAGGAATTCATTATCGACGGTCAGGAAGATGTGCGCGAACCCTTGGGTATGAGCGGTATTCGCCTCGAGGTGCGTGTGCATATCGTCACTGGCGCCATTGCGGCGGCACAGAATATCGTCAAGTGCATCAAGCGTTGCGGACTCGAAGTGAGTGACCTGATTTTGCAACCATTGGCGTCGAGTGAGTCCGTACTCACTGATGATGAAAAAGAACTGGGCGTGTGCCTGGTGGATATTGGTGGTGGTACGACTGATTTGGCTGTGTTCAAGAATGGCGCCATTCGTCATACGGCCGTGATCCCAATTGCCGGTGACCAGATTACTAATGACATCGCGGTGGCCTTGCGCACGCCGACGCAGTCAGCAGAAGAAATCAAGGTCAAGCATGGCTGTGCCTTGCGCCAGCTGGCTGATCCGCGTGAAGTGGTGGAAGTGCCGGCGGTGGATGGCCGTGAGCCACGCCAGTTGTCTTGCCAGGCCTTGACCGAGGTGATTGAAGACCGGGTGGAAGAGATTTATGAGTTTGTGCAGCAAGAGCTGCGCCGCAGCGGCATGGAATCCATGATTGCCTCCGGTATTGTGATTACTGGTGGCGCGGCACAGATGCGCGGCATGGTTGAGTTGGGTGAAGAAATTTTCCATACCCCGGTACGCCTGGGCGTGCCCAGGGGCGTGGAAGGATTGTCCGAAGTGGTGGGCAATCCACGTTATGCCACCGGCATAGGCTTGTTGCTGATGGCCAAGCAGCAGGTAGAAAAACAAATGGTGGGTAATTTGCAATCTGGCTCAGTTGGCAGATTGCTGGAGCGGATGAAGAGTTGGTTTACCGGTAATTTTTAGGGTTTTGTTGTTTTTTAAACTGTTTTAGGGCGAGTGTGCGGGGCAAACCAATCACTCAAATAATAGGCAATGGAGGGTTAGTATGATTGAGATTTTTGACAAAGAGAATGACGGCGCCGTGATCAAGGTAATTGGTGTCGGTGGTTGCGGTGGTAACGCCGTTGAGCACATGATGACCAAGAGCGTGACTGGCGTTGAGTTTATTTGCGCCAACACCGACATGCAGGCACTGAAGAAGAGCCATGCCAAAGTCGTGCTGCAAATTGGTTCTGATATCACCAAAGGTCTGGGCGCTGGCGCCAAGCCGGAAATCGGCCGCGAAGCTGCTTTGGAAGACCGCGACAGCATTGCAGAAACCATTGATGGTGCTGACATGTTGTTTATTACTGCAGGTATGGGTGGCGGTACTGGTACTGGTGCGGCACCCATTATTGCCGAAGTGGCGCGTGAAATGGGTATCCTGACGGTGGCTGTGGTGACCAAGCCTTTTGCATTTGAAGGCAAGCGCGCCAAAGTGGCACAAGAAGGCCTGGAAGAACTTTCACAGTATGTCGACTCTCTTATCGTTATCCCTAACGAAAAGTTGATGGACGTATTGGGTGAAGACGTGACCGTAGTGGAAGCCTACCGTGCTGCCAACGACGTGTTGCATAACGCAGTTTCTGGCATTGCTGAAATCATCAATTGCCCAGGTATGGTCAACGTCGACTTTGCTGACGTACGCACCGTGATGTCTGAAATGGGCATGGCGATGATGGGGTCTGCCGAAGCTAGCGGCCCTAACCGTGCACGTATCGCGGCTGAACAAGCGGTGGCCAGCCCGTTACTGGAAGACGTCAACCTGGCAAACGCCCGTGGTGTATTGGTCAACATCAGCGCCAGTGGCAGCTTCAAAATGCGTGAATACTATGATGTGATGAACACCATCAAAGAGTTCACCGCTGAAGATGCGACCGTGATCGTGGGTAATGTGATGGACGAAAGCATGGGTGACAACCTGCGCGTGACCATGGTAGCCACCGGTTTGAACGGTTCACTGGGCAAACGCCAGGCCAAGCCTGAGCTCAAAGTCATGACCACGCTGCGTGACGGTACGACCAACCAGCCGATCTTCAACACGGTGGTGGAAGAAGATGAGCCAGCGGTATTTACCAGCAACAGCCGTCGTGCACAGGTTGAAGCCATGAAAAACTCCGGGATTGAAGAATATGATATCCCAGCGTTTTTGCGTAAACAGGCTGATTAATCGTCAGGGTTGGATTGCCTGACCAGCAAAGGCTGGTGCAATCTTGCCATGCGATTAAATGGCTAGTGACGGATTGGCTTATAATAATAGTGATTCATTAACACAGAGAAAACCATGTTAAAGCAACGCACGCTTAAACAATCGATCAGCGCCACTGGCGTTGGGCTGCACAGCGGTGAGAAAGTCACGCTGACGCTCAAACCTGCGCCCGCTGATCACGGAGTGGTGTTCCAGCGTGTCGATTTGCCCGATACGCCTGCCATGCGGGTCGCCCCGACGGCAGTGAATGACACTCGCCTGAGCTCCGCCCTAGAGTTTTCAGGTGCGCGCGTTGCAACCGTGGAGCATTTGATGTCTGCCCTCGCCGGTTTGGGGGTAGATAATGTGCTGATAGAACTGACGGCCGCTGAAGTGCCCATCATGGATGGCAGTTCAGGGCCGTTTATCTATTTGCTGCAGACTGCGGGTCTGCAAGAACTGGAAGTGCCGAAGAAATTTGTGCGCATCCTCAAGCCGGTTGAAGTGACCGATGGCGATAAATGGGCAAAATTTACGCCGCACCATGGCTTTAAAGCCGAATTTACCATTGATTTTGCACACCCTGTGTTCGAGTTCTCCGGCAAAACCGTGACCATTGATTACGATAGCCAGAGTTACGTCGACGAAATCAGCCGTGCCCGCACGTTTGGTTTTATGCACGAGGTGGAATACCTGCGCGCGAATGGTTTAGCGAAAGGTGGCAGCCTGGATAATGCGATTGTGCTGGATGAATATAAAGTCCTCAATGGCGGTGGCTTGCGCTATAACGATGAGTTCGCCAAACACAAGGTACTGGATGCGATTGGTGATCTGTATATTCTGGGCTACCCGATTATTGGCCAGTTTACGGCCTTTAAATCTGGCCATGCGCTGAATAACCAGTTATTGCGCGCTTTGCTGGCAGATGAGAGCGCCTGGGAATATTGCACCTTTGACAATGATGCACAGGCGCCGGTTGGCTTTCTTAAACAACGCGACTATTTTAGTCCGGCCCCTTTGCTGCCTGCCTGATTCATATGTGGTGGATACGTATTTTATTTACAGTGCTGGTGATCAGTACGCTGGTACTGGTACTGTTAGGATGGCAAACTGGCCAGCCACGTTATTGGCGCTGGCTCAAAACCGTCTGGCGCAGTGGCTTTGTGCTATTGCTGCTACTGTTGCTGTTTTTCTTTCTGAGTCGCTTGGCCAGAATTTAACTGTCGTCACGTCGTGTACGTGATCGTTGACACATGAAGACTAGACTCATTTCCCTCCTTATTTTTGGCGCCTGTTTGCTCGGTTTGGCCAAGTCAGTCTTCGCTGGAGATGGCGATGTCTATCTCCAGGCCAAGCAGGCCTATCAAACCCGCAACCTGCCACAACTCGCTGAGGCTACTGAAACCCTCAGGCAGCGTCGTTCGCCCTTATTGCCCTACCTGCAATACTGGCAAATGATCCTGACCATGGACCAGCTGTCTTACACCCAGGTACAGGTATTTTTGCAGGAAAACAATGAGTCCCTGTTATCACAGCGCGTACGCGAGCTGTGGCTCAAACGGCTGGGCCGCGTACAGTTCTGGGACCAGTTTATCGAGATGCGCGCGCAAATGCCGATGTATTACAGCATCAATGATGTGGGTAACCAGTGTTACCAGGTACAGGCAGGTATTGCGCTGGATGACCCCAATGCCTATGAAGATGGCAAAAAACTGCTGCTGGCAGGTAAAGATTTGCCCGCAGATTGTCAGGGCATGCTTGAAGCCTTGCAGCAAGTGGGCGTGCTGGATGAAAAGCTATTGCTGACCTTGTATCGCGATGCCTTGTTTAGCAATAAAACCGGCCTGGCCAAAGTGTTGGCCAAACGTAGCAGCAAAACNNCGTGCGCTGTACATGTATGCGATTCATCGCCAGGCCAAGGCGGATCTTGGCGTGGCTAAAACCAGCTACCAGAAATACAGCGGTTTGCTCGATAACGATGAAAAGCAACTGGCTCAGGCCTATATGGCACTCGAAGCCGCGCGCAAGCATGAGCCAGAGGCATTGCAGGGCTTTGGCAAAGTCAATGCCACGTTGTTAAGCAGTGAGCAATGGGAGTGGTATGCACGCACTGCCTTGCGCCAGCAAGACTGGGGCACGGTGCTGAAAGTCATTAATGACATGCCGGCCGTCTTGGCTGAAGAGTCCACATGGCGTTATTGGAAAGCACGTGCATTGATCGCCAAAGGCCAGGTGGCGGATGCTAACCAGATACTGGCCAAGCTCTCCCAGGAACGTCATTTTTATGGCTGGCTGGCGGCGGAAGATTTGGGGCCGGTGGTCAGTGAGCCAATGGCGACTTATCAGCCCAGTGATGAAGAAGTTCGCCAGTTCGCCAAACAACCCGCAGTGAAACGCATGGAGGCCCTGTTCGATGTAGAGGCCCGCTATGAGGCGCGGCTGGAGTGGATGTATCTGCTAGAAGCGCTGGATGATCCTACGCGTATCGTCGCCGCACAATATGGTTTGTTAAAGGGCTGGTACGATCTCGCTGTGTTAGCTGCAGACAAAACCAGTCGTACGCACAATTTTGAATTACGCTACCCGACGCCGTATCGCGATTATTTGCAAAAAGCTTCGCGCAGCCGCGCCATTGACGAAGCCTGGGTCTATGGCATTATCCGCCAGGAAAGCCGTTTTATGCACTACGCCAAGTCATCGGTGGGGGCAGGTGGCCTGATGCAGGTAATGCCTGCTACCGCCAAATGGATTGCTAAAAAACTCGGCTGGAGCAGTTATAACGATGGCATGTTGCACGACATTGATACCAATGTGAACCTGGGTACTTATTACATGCGCTATACACTGGATACCTTTAACGGCCAGGAAGTGATGGCGACGGCGGCTTATAATGCAGGTCCCAGCCGCGCCAGGCGTTGGGCAGCCAACGCCCCCTTGGAAGGCGCCATTTACGCAGAAACCATCCCGTTTAGTGAAACACGCAATTATGTGAAAAAAGTGTTGGCTAATGCGCATATGTACGCCCCGCGGTTGGGCCTGCCCATGCTGACACTTAAAAAACGTTTGGGCACCATCCCTGCCCGCGGTACGGGTGACGTTGAAAACGTGACCACCACTATCAGCATTTCGGAGCAGGAGTAGCTTGCATCTGGATTTTGGTACAATAGGGCTAATCGCAAGACGGATCAGGAATAAGCATGATGAAGACAGTGACTGTATTAGGTGGTAGCGGCTTTGTAGGCAGTAGTGTAGTTGCCAGGTTAGACCAGGCAGGCTATCAGGTCAAAGTACTGACGCGCCGTCGCGAACAGGCCAAGCACCTGATCCTGTTGCCCAATGTGCAGGTGGTTGAAAGCGATATCCACGACCAGGCCGCACTGAAGGCGCAACTGCAGGGCAGTGACGTGGTGATTAACCTGATCGGTATTTTGCATCAGACCAGCGACGACGGCTTTGAAAAAATGCATCACCAGTTTCCGCGCCGTGTCGCGCAATTATGCGAAGAGTTAGGCATTCCACGCTTGTTGCATATGAGTGCCTTACAGGCTTCTGTGAATGCGCCGAGTGAGTATTTGCGCAGCAAAGCGGCTGGCGATCAGGCCGTATTGGAATTTAGCAAGAAACTGCATGTCACCATTTTCAGACCCTCGGTTATTTTTGGGACCCGCGACCGCTTTATTAATTTATTCGCCAAACTGATACAGGCTATTCCGGTGCTGGCGCTCGCCATGCCGCAAGCCAAGTTTCAGCCAATCTGGGTAGAGGATGTCGCCGCTGCCATGGTTAATGCTGTGGATGAACCCGCAACTTATGGCAAAACCTATGAGTTGGGTGGCCCGGCCATCATGACCTTGCAGCAAATCATGGAAGCGGTGATGAAGACGATTAACGTACAACGCCCCATTATTGGCCTGAGCCTGAATATGTCCTTGTTGCAAGGCAGTTTTATGCAGCTGCTACCGATCAAACTCCTCTCTCGCGACAATGTGAAATCGATGCAGGTGGATAATGTCTGCCAGCAACCGATGGCGAATGAACTGTGTGTGGTGCCTACGGATATGTTTGCGGTGATCTCGGGTTACCTGGTGAAGAACAATCCGCGCGGCGCTTATGATCAGTTTCGTGCCGCTGCCGGTCGTGTCATTAACGCCAGGCGCTAACCAGGCATGCAGATTTACCAGGTAGGCGGCGCGGTCCGCGATAGTCTGCTTGGCTTGCCGGTGAAAGACCGTGATTATGTGGTCGTCGGTGCCACGCCGGAACAAATGCTGGCTGCAGGTTATCGCGCCGTTGGCAAAGACTTCCCGGTGTTCCTGCACCCCAAGACTCAGCAAGAGTATGCGCTTGCGCGAACTGAGCGTAAAACCGGCAAAGGCTACAAAGGATTTAGCGTCTATGCTGATCCTGAAGTGACGTTGGAAGAAGATCTCGCGCGACGCGATTTTACGATCAATGCCATCGCGCAAGCGGAAGATGGCAGCCTGATAGACCCTTTTAGCGGCCAATTAGATATCCAGAAAAAAGTCCTTCGACACGTCACCGATGCTTTTGGTGAAGATCCGGTGCGTATCCTGCGCGCCGCCCGTTTTTTAGCGCGGTTTACCGAGTTTACTGTCGCGCCAGAAACCTTGTCCCTGATGCGCGAGATGGTGGCTGCCGGCGAGGTTGACGCGCTAGTGCCTGAACGTGTGTGGCAGGAAATCGCCAAGGGCCTCATGGAAAAACAGCCTAGCCGTATGTTCGAGATGTTGCGTGACTGCGGCGCGTTGAAAATCATCCTGCCTGAGCTTGAGCGCTTGTGGGGAGTGCCGCAAACGGCTACGTATCACCCGGAAATCGATACCGGCATTCACGTCATGATGGTGATTGATTATGCCGCCAAGCAAGGCTACAGCTTGCCAGTCAGGTTTGCTGCACTGACCCATGATTTGGGCAAGGGCACAACACCTGTAGAGGTATTGCCGCGCCATATTGGCCATGAGTTGCGCAGTGTGGACCTAATTCGCGAAGTGGTTGCCCGCTTGCGGGTGCCGAATGATTGCAAGGATCTGGCACTGGTCGTGGCTAAATATCATGGCAAATTGCACGCCGCCCGGCAAATGAAAGCCAGTACTTTATTGCAGTTTCTCGAAGAGCTCGATGCTTTCCGCCAACGTCCACGTTTCGCGGATTTTTTGCTCGCTTGTGAGTGCGATAGCCGCGGGCGCTTGGGGTTGGAGGAATGCCCCCTGGAAGATGCCGCGCATCTGACCATTGCCTTGCAAGCGGCACTCACTGTAGATGCAGGTACCATTGCCAAACAATGCAGTTCTCCTGCCCATATCAAGCAATCTGTGGCCGAGGCGCGTATACACGCCATTCAGGCCGCGCTGCATTAGCGCCGCCAGGCCTGCTTTAGATGCTTTTTACCTCAATCCGATTCCTGCCATTGCGTTTGGCTTGATACATCAGGGCATCCACAGATTCAACAAATGTTTTGAGGTCATCGGTTTGGCTGGGGGTGATGCTGCCCGCACCAACACTAATCGTCAGTATCTGGCTGACTTCTGATTTTGCATGCGGGATTTGCTCTTTGAACACCAGGTTACGGCAACGCTCGGCAATTTTGCTGGCCGACACGTCATTGGTCTCTGGCAGGATCAGCGCAAACTCTTCACCGCCAAAACGGGCAAAAAAATCCTTGGCGCGCACACCAGCTTGCGCCAGTGTCTGAGCCACCTGCTTGAGCACTTCATCGCCTTGCAGGTGTCCGTAAAAATCATTGAACTGCTTGAAGTAGTCGATATCAATCATGATCAGTGATAACGGCTGCTGGTGTTGTCTGGCTTCCAGCCATTCGCGTTCCAGCACCGTATCAAACATGCGGCGATTGGCGACACCGGTCAAGCCGTCTTTGTAAGAAAGCTCTTCCAGTTTTCTTTGCATGATCAGCAATTGCTCTTCGGTCTTTTTACGTTCACTGATATCAAACATAAAGCCGATGAGCGCTTCGGGCTCACCGCCAGGCGTCCGTATGACATGCACGACATCACGTATCCAGACAAAATCACCAGTGGCCGTCAGTGCGCGGTAATCCGCTTCGTGATCCAGGCCTTGCAGCGATTGCTGTACGCAAAAGTTGAACACACGTTCACGGTCTTCTTCATGAATACGGTTAACCCAGTCTTCAACTGATTGCCAGCTCGATGGTGCCCAGCCCAGCAATGGCTCGATTTGCGGGCCGATGTAGCTGAATTGCTTGCTAGCCCAGTCTATCTTCCACGGGATGGCCTTGGTCGATTCGAGTAACGTTTTGTAGATGTCACTGTCGTTGGGAGGGGAGTTGTCCATATCACGCAAGTATTTATCACTATGTATGGCTTAGATTAGCGGACTGCGGCAAACGCCGCAATAGTCCATTGGCGTCATTCACGTAATAAAGCGTTAATCAGGTGAGCCACGGCATGGCTGGCGGTGACCTGTTTAGCTGTGAGATTATTGGATATTCAGGTAGTGCTGAATCACCAGCTTGGCCAGGAAACCCACCATGCCTAATGTGAGCGCGAGAAATAAGGCGAATGTCCCGGTTTTACCCGCTTTGGATTTCCAGGCCAGGTTGCCGACAATAAAAACGATGAACAGAATGAGGCCGGCAAGGCCCCAGCTCATGCCAAACTCGGTCAGCTGGGCTTCATTCATGCCAAAAACAGTGGTTTCCATCTATAACGCTTTCTTACTATTGCTTATTGCAAACAGCCGGTAATCAGTTGTGTGACGTGCTGTTCAAGGTTGTCGCTGGGTTTACGCTTGAAGCCGCTTTTGGCAAAGGCATGCCAGCGGCCAAGTACAAAACTGATCATGGTGTTGGCGGCGATGCCAGCATCGGTGATTTTATTGCCTTGTGCCTCAGCAATACGCAGTGACTGCTTCAGGCTGGCTTCGAGGCGGTCCAGTAACTGGTTGATGCGGGCTTGCAAGGCGTCGTCTTCATTGACCAGCGCATCGCCTATCAGCACGCGTGACATGCCCGGGTTGCGTTCGGCAAACTTGAGCATGGTTTGCAACATCAGTTGCACTTGCTTGAGGCCGTCGGTTTCATCGGTGGTGATTTTATTCATCACGCCAAACAGCGCGCCTTCAATAAACTCAATCAGGCCTTCAAACATTTTGGCTTTGTTGGCAAAGTGGCGATATAACGCTGCCTCTGACACATCCAGTTTGGCTGCAAGCGCGGCGGTCGTGATTTTTTCACCGCGCGGTGTTTGCAGCATGCCAGCCAGTGTTTCCAGAATTTGCTGTTTGCGGTTTGCGCGTACTTCTTTATTGATGGTTGCCATAATGATTTCGGGACCCAACCCCATGCTGATGTTGTTATTTTGACCGCTATTTTAACTGTATTCGCTTAGCACGGGAATGCATAGGGTGCTTTTTTCAATGCACTGTGAGTGAGTGCCAACACATGTGGCAACCTATATTGCACAAAGTTTGGTTTGTGCAATCGACGGCTGATCCATACAGTGCGCATGCCGAGTCGTTTGGCTGTCATCAGAGCGGGCAGGCTGTCTTCAAACAGGGTGCAGTCTTCGGCGCGGCATTGCAGTTGCCGCAATAACAGGCGAAAACCACGGACGCTGGGTTTGGCATGGAAACGGCTGGATTCGACGCTGAATACCAATGAAAAACAATCGGCAATACCCAGCACTTCCAGCACATGCAGGGCATACGCGCGCGGCGCATTGGTGAAAATGCATTTTCGCCCTGGCAAGCGCTGAATCAATTGACGTAATTGCTTGGTGGTTTGCACCATGTCGTTAGTCAAAAAGGCGTGCGTTGCGGACAGGAAATGATGGGGATTGACACCATGATGGCGCATCAGGCCTTTGAGGGTAGCGCCATAAACGCGCCAGTAATGCTGGCGTAGCTGGTGCGCGGCCGCTTCTTCCATATCCAGCGTCTGCATGATGTAACGCGTCATGGATTGATTCATGACCGGGAAAATATGCGCAGAGGCATTGTGCAGGGTGTCATCCAGATCGAAAATCCACACCCTGCGCGACATATATTGCAATGCTTGATTTGTTGGTACGTAAGTGGGCGCTTACTTGGCTTTGATTAATGTGCCAACGCCTTCATCGGTCAACACTTCCAGCAATAAAGCATGTTCTACGCGGCCATCAATAATATGCACCGATTTAACACCACTGCGCGCAGCATCCAGCGCTGAGCTGATTTTTGGCAACATGCCGCCACTTAAGGTGCCGTCTTCTACCAGATCGTCAATTTGTTTGGGCGTCAGGCCGGTCAGCAGTTGGCCATTTTTATCCAGCACGCCAGGTGTATTGGTCAGCAAAATCAGTTTTTCTGCATTGAGGATTTCTGCCAGTTTGCCCGCCACCACATCGGCGTTGATGTTATAGGTTTCGCCATCACGGCCGACCCCAATCGGCGCCACCACAGGAATAAAGTCGCCACTATCGAGAAAGTTGATAATACTCGGGTCTATGGCAGAAATTTCGCCAACCTGGCCAACGTCAATCATCTTGCTCGGGTCTTTGAGGTCTTCCATCAGCAGCTTGTGCGCATGGATAAAGTTACCATCCTGCCCGGTCAGGCCCACGGCCTTGCCGCCATGGCGGTTAATCAGGTTCACAATCTCTTTGTTCACCTGGCCGCCGAGTACCATTTCCACCACGTCCATGGTTTCTTCATCAGTCACGCGCATGCCCTGGATGAACTCGCCTTTCTTGCCTAGCTTATCCAGCATTTCATTAATTTGCGGGCCGCCGCCATGCACCACCACCGGGTTCATGCCAACCAGTTTGAGTAACACCACGTCTTGTGCGAAGCACTCTTTTAGGCGCTCGTCAGTCATGGCATTGCCGCCGTATTTAATGACAATGGTTTTATCAAAAAAGCGTTTGATATACGGAAGCGCTTCGGACAGGGTTTGTGCTTTATGGCTGGAGGTCGAGGTTTGCATAGGTCAAACTTTCATTCAATCATCAGGCGATTGCAGTCAATCGGGTACAGGCGGAATTTTAGCTAAAAACTCATAACGATTTGATGAAAACTTTGGATTTTCTTTGAAAATTATAGAGTTTTTGTTTTTCGTGCGGTAATTGGTCGACATTTTGCTCGGTAAAGCCGCGCTCCAGGAACCAATGCTCAGTGCGCGTGGTCAGGCAAAATAACCTTTTAAAGCCTTTTTGGCTGGCTTGTTCCTGGCAATAGTTAAACAATTTATCGCCACGGCCACCGCCACGATAGGTCGGGTCTATCGCCAGGCAGGCAAATTCCACCATTTTTTCCTGGGCAAACGGATACAGCGCCGCACAACCAATCACGCGGTTATCGTGTTCCATCACATAGAAGTAATTAATTTCCATCTCGATGCGTTCGCGCCCGCGCCGCACCAGGATACCTTCGTTTTCCAATGGTTCAATCAGCATTAGGATGCCGCCGACATCATCAATATTGGCTTGGCGCATGGTTTCCAGCGGCAGCTCGGTAATCATGGTGCCTATGCCTTGCCGCGTAAACAGCTCCTGAATAATGGCGCCATCGATATGGCGTGAGATCAGGTGCGTCCTGGTCACGCCATGCTCGCAGGCGCGCACGGCGGCAGGCAGGTAGTAATTGACGTCTTCCGAATAATGAATAGGCACATCGCTCTCCTGCACATTACGCAGCAGGTTTTTGGCTTTGGCCGAAGTCATTTCACGTAACAGTTCGCCGCGCAGGTTATGCACGCCTTCTGAGTCCATGAGGAAGATCAGTTTTTCCGCATCCAGCGCACTGGCCGCGCTGACCGCCACATCTTCCAGTGTTAGGTTGAAGGTTTCACCGGTGGGTGAGTAGCCCATGGGGGATAAGAGCACCAGTTCGCCGTCATCGAGCCGCTTTTGGATGCCAATAGCATCTATCTTGCGCACTTCTCCGGTATGTTGCAAATCTACGCCATCACGCACGCCTAGTGGTTTTGCCGTGACAAAGTTGCCACTGGCGACGCGGATATCACTGCCCGCCATCGGCGAGTTGGCAATGCCCATCGAGAGCAGGGCCTCAATTTCGACGCGGATGGCGCCATTGGCTTCTTTCACTGCCTCCATGGCGGCATCGTCAGTAATGCGCAGGCCGTTGTGCAATTTTGGCGTCAGGTTGTCTCGCTTGAGGCGCTGCTCGATTTGTGGTCGGGCGCCATGCACCAGCACCAGCCTCACTTCCAGGCTGGCTAACAGGTTGAGGTCATGTGAGAGTGCGACAAATTGCTGCTCGCTGACCACTTCGCCACCAAAGGCAATCACAAACGTGTTGCCGCCAAAGGCGTGGATATACGGCGCCGCCGAACGGAACCAGTGCACAAAGTCTTTGCTATTGGCACTGGAAAGGATGGCCGGCGGCGTATTGGTCAGTGAGACGGGTGTCAGGTTGGCATCATATAAGCGGCCAGGTGTGGTGTTCAATGCCTGTGCCGCTGCGCGTAACAGGACTTCTGAAATACCAATTTCGCCACGTTCAATGCGTGACAAATTACTTGCGTCTGTGCCCATACGTGAAGCCAGTTGCTGCAAGGTTAAATTTTGCGATTTACGCAAATCTCTGATGTTTGATCCGAGCATTTGTTATTTATTCATAATGATTATGCAAAATAATAATTAAAAATGGTTTTTATTGCAAATAAAGTGGAGGTAAGGGCGGAGGTTTTATCTGTGTGCATTGGTGCATGCATTCAACGCATAAAAAAATGACGGCAATAGCCGTCATATGAGGTCAAGAACAGAGAGACTACGTCAACATCAACTTGCTGGCGCCGGGCGCATTGAGCGGTACATACGGTTGCTCTGCCGTTTGCTCAATACCAGTTGCCAGAGTTGCCCTTGCCGGGCGCGGAAATAGCCTGCGCAACACATCAGGTAGTATTTCCACATCCGGTAAAAACTTTCATCATATTTAAACTGCAGTTCCGGCCAGGCGCGATTGAATTTGTCCCACCAGGCCATCAGCGTACGGTCATAATCGGGGCCGAAATTATGCCAGTCTTCGATCAGGAATTTTTGTTCAATGGCCTGGCTGATTTCGCTGGCCGAAGGCACTTTGCCATTGGGAAAAATATAGCGGTCTATCCAGGCATCGGTATGCAAGGCGGTTCTGTGGTTGCCTATGGTGTGTAGTAAAAACAGCCCGTTATCCTTAAGCAGTCGGTGCGCCGTTTCAAAATACATGGCGTAATTTTTTTGCCCGACATGCTCGAACATGCCCACGGATACGATCTTGTCGAATTGGCCGTGCAGCTCGCGGTAATCCTTTAATTGGATGTCTACCGGTAATCCGGCGCAGCGTTCTTTGGCCACGGTTTGTTGCTCGACCGAGACGGTGATCCCCACGACTTGTACGCCATAGTGCTTGGCCATGTGTCTGGCCAAGCCGCCCCAGCCGCAACCGATTTCGAGAACGCGGTCGCCGGGTTGCAAATCAAGTTTTTGGCAGATCATGTCTAGCTTGTTAAATTGCGCTTCTTCCAGGGTGTTTGCGTGCTGCCAGTAGGCACAGGAGTAGCTCATGCTGCTATCCAGCATGGCTTCAAACACATCATTGCCAATATCGTAATGTTGTTGCGCCACCTGGTAGGCACGGTGCGGCGCCTGCAAGTTAAACAGCGTGTGGCGGATCACTTCGCCCAGCAAGGTCAGTTTGGCCATACCGCCCATTTTTTCATCAATGTCGGCACGCATCACGCGGTGAAAAAATTCGTCCAGGCGTTTGCAGTCCCAGCGGCCTTCGATAAAAGCCTGCCCAAGGCCAAGCGTGCCTTTGGTCAATACGTCGCGGTAAACACTTTCTTCATAGACCTGGATATCCCATGGTGCATTGCCATTAATGGTCACGCCGGTTTCAGCGAGCAGGCGGGTGAGCGTCTCGGGTGGCGCAGGCTGCTGCGCAATATATTGGTTGGTCGTGGTTTTCGGCATAATCGTCTGATAATCCCAAATAACACAAAGCGAAAGGGTGGCGGGTTAGTAGCATCTTAAAAACAGTCGCTGCTGCTGACAACTCGTCATATGACGTATGACAGCATGCATCATAAAAATTCACATGAAATGCGAGATTTCACGTGTTGATGCGCGAAATAATATTGAATTTATGGCTGCAAGATGGCAAACCAGAGTGACAGGCTGCCGATGCTGAGCAGGGTGCTCATGAACACGGCTGCGGCGTAGAGAGCGCCGTCCAGTCGGTAGCGTTCGCAAATGACAATACCAAACACCATGGTAGGCATGGCGGCGAGCAGAATGCAGGCCGTGAGCTGGTCGCCATGCAGACCGAGGGCGATGGCGACATATTGCGCCGCCAATGGTGCAATCAGCAAACCGATCACGCACACAGGCAGCAATAAGGGAATCAATTTGAGTTTAAAGGTATCCCAGCGAATGCTCATGCCGAGGGCGATCAGCATCAACGGCACCACGCCGCCTGCCAGCGTGTGCAGCGCATGGCCGATCATGACGGGTTGCGGTACATGGCTCACGTTCAAAACGGTCGCCAGCAGCAATGCCCACAGCGGAGGCACGCGCATTAACTCCCTGATTGGGTGCGATTTGTGTTCAGATTGGCCATAGGTTTGCGCCATCAGCATGCCCAGCGTCAGCAATACCGGCGTACAGGCAAACAGGTCAAATTTAAGTACGATTTCATGCGTCCAGTCGCCAAGTACTTCGCTGGTCACGGGGAGCCCTAAATAAGTCGCGTTGGGAAACGTGGCTGCCAGCATCAATGCGCCTTGTTGCGCACGCGAAATAATCATGACGCGCTGCAATAATTGCAGCGTCAGCCACATGCACAAGGCGGCCACTGTGAGGCGGCTGAGCGCGGTCAGCGCAATGCTGAGCGTGCTGGCATCAAATGGTGCCTGCCATAAGATATCCAGCACCAATGCAGGTAGCAATATGTAAAACACCAGGTCGGTCAGCGCGCGGCGGTGCGCAAGCGCAGACATATGGTCAGGCGCCATGCGTTGCCAGAGTATCCCGGCAGCGATCATCAGCGCCATTTGTAACATGACTTGGAACATGGGGCGATGCTACCTGATTAAAGAGTCTAAAAGAGTCATTAAAAGTCACCTTCTATTGCAGGCGGATTCATTTTCTCGATTTTTTTAAGCCATGGTTGATGCAAAAAACCACTTTTGATGCTGACCTTTACTGAATCATTTTTTTCTATGTGATTATAAAATTGACCTGAAATACTGAGGTTATCCGGTAAGGGTGGTTGGTTCGGGCTAACAACCAAATGATATGTATGGTATTTGCCATTCTTTACGCGATGCGTCACGGAATATTTATCTGTTACATGGAGTACACGGGTCTCGTAGGGGCTGTGGTCAAGCCGAATATTGGCATCGTACATCCAGCCGTAACACGCAAAGGCCAGTCCAGGAAAACCAAACATACATATTTCAGCGAGTATCAGGTGTCGGCGGGCAGAAACCGTGATTGAAGTCAGGCAAAAAATAATGATGAGTATTGCACCTATGAGGGCGGTAATGATGGCATAAGGGGCCAAATCCCATGGGTGGAGTAATTCGTTGTCGTGAAAACCAAAGAAACGGATAAATTCCAGTCCTCCTACTACAGCCAGTGCTGAACTGAGGGCCAAGGTAATGGCTGCGTTGCGCTGGTTAGGCACTTTCCAGAAGTGAGGGTTTAACTCTTTTTGCTGCCTTAATGCGTTCGCCAGGGATTGTAGAGCGGGTAGTTTCTCATCAATAAAATTGTCTTTAGCAGGCCGATCCTTGGCGGGATAAGAGAGCTTCAAAAAAAGATGCTGCCCATCACAAATTAATTCGCTGCCGGGATGAAATGAAATATTGTTTGCATCTGTTTGGAGTGCAAGAATGATTTTTTGTGAGAGTTCTGGTTGTTGGCCAATCAGGTCTGCATCTTCCTGGGTAATGCAGCTCAGATAAATGCGCTCATCAAAGCTTTTTTCTCCAGTCTGGCATTCATAAGATAATCCTGTAAATTTTGCCCACTTATCAAAGCCTCTTTCAAGTCTGGCAGAAAACTGTAATGAGGATGAACAGGGAATTTCGAGACGACCAGTCGCTGGCGCTTTATCAGTTGCATCGGACCAGTTGTATTTGTATTTTCCATGAACCGGGATAAGGCTTTTATCCCGGTCCTGCAAGGCTGAATGCAGGGACGTTTTCTGATGCAGGCGGATGATAATTGCGATGACAGTGGTAAAAACTCCCAAATAAAACCACATTAAAAATCGCCCCACAGTGACTGCATGCTGGCGATGGCAGTGAGTGCGGCGGTTTCGGTGCGTAAAATTCTGGGGCCGAGCACGATAGATTGGAAGTGGTGTTGTGTCGCGAGTTCAATTTCAGCAGGGCTCAAACCACCTTCCGGACCAATCAGCAGATGTATTGCGCTCGTGGGTTTGCTTAAAGCCGCCAGCCGTTTGGCACCTACCGGATTGAGTAATAAATTGAGGCAATCTGGCGTGGCATGCTGGTTCAGCCATTGCGCCAGTGTGGCTGGCGCATGCACCAGCGGCACAGTAGCGCGCCCGCTTTGCTCGCAAGCGGCAATCGCCACACCTTGCCAGTGCTCGGTGCGTTTCTCGGCACGGTCGCCGCTGAGTTTGGTCACGCAGCGCTCAGTACTGAGCGGGTAAATCTCGGTCACGCCAAGCTCTACCGCTTTCTGGATGGTGTAATCCATGCGGTCACCGCTGGAAATGCCTTGCAGCAAACGAATATTGAGTGGTGATTCGTTATTCACTTCGCTTCTGCTCAACACCTCAACCTGTGCCGACTTTTTCTCTATGCTGGTCAGCGCGCACTGGTAGTCAAAACCATCGCCGCAAAACAGTGTCAGCGTATCGCCCACCTTGAGCCGCATGACCCTCACTGCATGTGCCATAGCGTTTTCACTCAACGAGGCTTGCTGGCCGACAATCAATGCAGTCGGGCTATAAAATCGTAAATTACTCATGACTGGCATTGTAACCAAAATGCCACTATTTATGGCGCTAGCGTGGTACGCATGGCGATGCGGGCGCGCTGTCCACGAGATTCACCTCGGCGCCTTAATCACGTACCATATGGTTTTAGAATTTAATGGCAGGAGTATTCTGATGGCAAGTATTAGCCCACCCGTATGTGATTTTGGCTGGAAGGCCCCTCTGTTTAATCTGTTTAGCACCGATAAAAAAGCGGTCAGCATTAGCGATAGCATGGGTTCAAACGGCTTGTTGGTGATGTTTATCTGTAACCATTGCCCGTATGTCAAAGCCATACTGCCGCGGCTGATTGCTGATGTGCGCGAGCTGCAAACCTTGGGCATCAATACCGTGGCTATTTCGAGCAACGATGACTTCGAATATCCTGAAGATAGCTTTGAAAACATGCAAAAAATTGCTACAGAGATGCAGTTTCCCTTCCCTTATTTGTGGGATGAGCGGCAAACTGTGGCGCAAGCTTATGGTGCAGTCTGTACGCCTGACTTCTTCGGCTTTAATAAAGACTTCGAGCTGCAATACCGTGGCCGCTTTGATGAAAGCCGCAAGGAGACCGCGCCTGGAAGTACGCGCGACCTGTTTAATGCCATGAGGCTGGTGGCAGAAACCGGGATAGGGCCACAGGAACAGATCGCAAGTATCGGTTGTTCTATTAAGTGGAAAGAATAAGTCTTAACCGGGCGTCCCATCGATACGTGGTTGACTGAGTATCGGCCAATAGACGATCGCAAAGAGCGTGAATGCGGCGATCCAGCCACCAGCCGCCAGCATCACGGATAAGCGGTAAAACTCAGGCAGCACGATGGGCAGGAGCACCCGGCTCAGGGTAGCGAAAATCACCAGGCCAAATACCCAGACCACACTGCGTGGTGGCGTGTGGATATTGCGGCCGGTGTGACCTAATGAGACGCGTGCCATCATGGCCAGTGTAATCGCGCCGATGCCGCCAATGGCCCAGCAGTGGATAGCAAGAATGACGGAAATGCTGTGTGCGAAAAAGCTTGTGGCATAAAGTAGAAATCCCAGATTGATTAACCACAATCCACAATAAAAGCTCCATAGCAACGGCACTTGCCAGATACCTGGCGTGTGCCAGCGCCATAATCTAAACCCGGCACTCAGGCTGATAGTGAGTCCTAACAACACGTTAAGTGTTTCGGCGTTAACGGTCAAGATATTGATCAGTAAGGCTGCCAGGCACAGCATCAGCAATCGGTCTATCCAGGCGCTGTTTTTCAGGGTGACTTCTTCTTTCACGCCGCGTTCGATAAACATTGGCAAGATGCGGCGGCTGATGACCATAATCAGGCTGACATTGAGCAGCAGGCCTATCCATAATGCAGCGTGTGCGCCATTTGCGGTCCAGCCTAGTGCCTGGGTATAAAAAGCTGCATTGCCTGCCGTGAGAAAAATGATTTTCGATAGTACGCCAAGTTGCCGCCATTGCTTGACCTTGATAATCGGATGGGCGACTGCGACGATGAGCCATCCATTAAAGAGCAAATCGAATATTGCTGCCAATAACACTTGGCCTGGGGCGATCAACATCACACTGCGGGCAATGATCCAGCAGGCGGCGAGCCCCAGTAACGGGCGGCCATGCAGGGTTTGTATGCCGGTCCAGTTTTTGACCGCTGTCAGCAAAAAGCCGGCAATCACGGCAAAAGCAAAGCCATACAGCATTTCATGGGCATGCCACTGCGAAGGGGAAATGGTGGCCAATGGCTGGGCATACAGCTGAAAATAGTTCGCCATCCAAACCAGCATAGACAGGGCGGCAAAGCCTGCCGCCAGCAGGAAGAATGGCCGGAAACCGAGGTTCCATAGCGCAAATCCTTGCGCGGAGAGTTTGCGGCTAGGCGGGGAAATTTGAATCAGCGGCTGCATGGATGCTCCTTGGAGACTGGCAATGCATATCAGCATAGCAATTTAAAGTTGCATTGTAAATGAAACATATTTAGAATGCAGGCATGCAACTCAACAAATTTACCGATATTGGCCTGCGCGTACTCATGTATTTGTCGCAGTCGCGCTTTGGTCAGCAGGTGACCATAGACGAGATCGCTACGACGTTTGATTTACCGCGTAACCACCTGATTAAAGTGATTACACGCCTGAATAAACTGGGCTGGATCAAGGCGACACGTGGCCGCAATGGCGGGTTGGAACTGAATCCCGACTCACTCAATTTGCGCATAGGCAATATTTTGCGCGAGCTTGAGAATACGACTGAGTTGATTAATTGCGAGAAGCCGGTGTGCCAGTTTCATGGTAATTGCCTGCTCAAAGATGCCTTGCAGACGGGGTTGGAGTCTTTTTATACCCATATGAATCAACATCGACTGCTGGATATCGTCAACAACAATACCAGGGACAAAATTATTTTTATGCACAAAGCCCATGCGGCATAGATTGCAGTGATTTGAGTGAGCGGTCTTTTTTTAAAAGACCATTTTTTTACATTAAATGTTTCATTTTAAATGCTAGTTTAAGGAGTGTTTATGTTATCCAGTGCCGCCCGTCCGTATATCCAAGCCAGTGTGCCCGTGTTGCAAGCGCATGGTTTGGCGATTACCACCACGTTTTACCACAATATGTTTAACGCGCATCCCGAGTTGAAACATCTGTTCAATATGGGCAACCAGGCCAATGGTAGCCAGCAGCAATCGCTGGCTGCGGCGGTATTTGCTTATGCGGCCAATATTGACCAGGCCCATGTGCTGCAGCCAGTGATCGACCGTATTGTGCACAAACATGCTGCGGTAGGCATCAAACCAGCGCATTACCCGATTGTGGGCCGTCATTTGCTGGGAGCGATTGCCGAAGTGCTGGGTGAAGCTGCCACGCCACCCCTGATCGCGGCCTGGGATGAGGCTTACTGGTTATTGGCAGGGGAGTTTATCGCTGCCGAAGCCAGGTTGTATCAAAGCACCGGCTATGCGGCAGACCAATGGATAGCTGCGCATATCATTGAGGTCAACCCAACCGCAGACGGTATTCTGTCGATTCAGCTAGCGGCCGAAGATCAGGCATTGCCCGCGTTCAAGGCCGGGCAATATATCAGCGTTGCTGTTACCTTGCCTGATGGTTTGCGTCAGATCCGCCAATACAGTCTGTCAGATGCCGAACAAAACGCGGGCTACCGCATCAGTCTCAAACGTGAAGCAGGTGATACACACACGCCACAGGGTACGGTGTCTAACTGGCTACATCAGCAGGCAGCAGTGGGCGGGCAATTGTTGATCAGCCATCCTTATGGTGAATTCACGCCCGACCTCAAGGCAAAGCAGCCATTGGTGCTGATTTCGGCTGGCGTTGGTATCACGCCCATGTTGTCGATGTTGAAAACGCTGGTGCGTGACCAATCCACACGTGATATCTGGTTTTTACATGCTGGCCGCAGTTTGCAGCATGTACCGCATCTGGATGAGCTGATTGCCAGTACCGAGCAACTGCCAGCGCTGAATTTGGCCTTGTATATTGAAGACAAGCCGGGCTTTGTGACAGAGCGTCTAGTACAGGCCGGACGTATGCGTGTGGCTGAGTGGCCATTCAATGCCGCACTCAATGCCGAGTATTATCTGTGTGGCTCGCTGCCGTTTATGATCGAACAATGGCAGGCATTGCTGGCGCTGGGTGTCCCGCCACAGCACATTCATCGCGAAGTGTTTGGCCCCGAAAGCCTGAACCAGGCCGCTTAGCGGCATGTACAAAAGCAGCAGTATTCACAAACTGGCGTTAGAATGACGGTCTTCGATCAGCGCCTGGAAAGGGTTCAAGCATGCAAAAACAACTTAAATGGGGCATTCTCGGGGCTGCGCGGGTCAATGAGCGGTTGCTGCCCGCCATTGTTGAGGCCGCGAACTCGCAATTGGTGGCAGTTGCCAGCCGCCGCGCCGGGGCAGCCAAAGCAACGCTGGATAAATATGCGCCCAACCTCGGCGGTGTCGCTTGCTATGACGACATGGATAGCCTGCTGGCTGACAGTAATGTTGAAGCCGTGTATTGCCCGATGGCCAACGAGGAGCATGCTGAATGGGCGCTGAAGGCGATTCAGGCGGGCAAGCATGTGCTGATTGAAAAACCGATGACCACCAATCTGGCTGATATCGATACCATTGAGTCCGCGGCCAAAGCCAAAGGCCTGACGGTGATGGAAGGCTTTATGTACCGCTTTCATCCGCAGCACGCCAAAGTGGCCGAGCTGGTGGCTTCCGGCCTGATTGGTGATGTATTGTCCTGTCGCGCCAGTTTTTCGTTCCTGATGGCGCCGTCGCGTATGTACCGCATCAACCGTGATATGGCAAACGGTGGCGGAGCGATGTGGGATATTGGGCCTTATGCGATACACGCTTTGCGCTGGTGTTTTGGCAAAGACAATGTGCCTGCCGAACCGCAACATGTGGTGGCTTATGGCAAACTGAATGAACATGGTGCGGATGTGGTGGCCAGTGGTGTACTCGATTTCGGGCCCGATGCGCAAGGCCGTGCGCGTTTTGGCAACTTTGATGTCAGCTTCGAGCGTGGTCGCAAAGCCGAATATGAGCTCATAGGCGATAAAGGTTGGATCAAGTGCCACAATATGTGGGCTTACCCAGGTGATGACCCGGTGATTAGCTGGGAGGCCGGTGGCAAATCAGAAACCATCGTGTTGCCCAAAGCCAACCATTTTAATTTAGAGATTGAGCACTTTAGTGACTGCGTGCTTTATGGCAAAACACCGTTGCTGACCTTTGATGATGCACGCGGTAACTGCAAGGCGATTGAAGCGGTGATCACTGCGTTAAAGCGCTAAAGTGAGCTTAATAAAAAAGGATGCCTGGGCATCCTTTTTTATTATTTAAATCTTGCCGTGCTTTTAGATCTTTCCATCTAAGCCCATCTGGTAATACTTATGCACGATTTTCTCCTGGTTTTCCAGTAACCAGTCAATGCTGGGCTCATTACGCAAGGCTTTTTGAATGGCCTTGAAAGTCGCTTCGCGGTGAATATCAAACAGGGCTTTATGGTCGATTTTTTCCTGTTCCAGAATCGCCGGGCTTAGCCACACGGAGACGATAATGCCCAGGTCGTTGGCTTTCTCTTTCGGGATATCACCGCTACGCACCGCATCCAGCACACCGTTGGCAATTGCGCCTTGCACGGTGCCCATCAATATATTGGTATAACGTGGGTCTTTCACCGTCACCTTGCTCACCATCAGGGTCGCCGGGCGCACCATAATGTCGGTATTCATAATCGCCAGCACACGGGTATGGCCTTTAACCTGGTCACCCAGCAGGTTGGCAAATGCTGTGCCCATAGGCCCGTTCATTTCGCCAATCGCCACTTCCGGCTCCGCTGCGGTTCCTGGTGGGCCGCCAGCGACCAGAGCTTCACCTACACGCATGATAATTCGTTCGTCAGACATCATTACTTCCTTTGCTATCAATGTTTTGTCATGGTAGGGGAAACCCTCGCTGAAAGCTACCCTTGCAGGCAGCAGAATGACCTTTTTCATAGGTCAGCCATAGCAAAACCATCATGAGAAAAAGGTGATTAACGCTTGAAGAAAAACAGGTTCTAGTGAATAATCTAGCCTTTCCGTAAAAGGCGGGTTTTCTGGCCTTTTTAAAGAATTCAATCAAGGTTTTGCAGCATTTTGTGTAAGACCGCTCACTTTCACTCTAGGGAGAAAACAATGGCAACTCGTGTCGACTTGTGCAACGCCATCCGTGCTCTGAGCATGGACGCTGTACAAAAAGCAAATTCCGGTCACCCAGGCGCACCTATGGGCATGGCTGAAATTGCTGAAGTAGTGTGGAACCACAACCTCAGCCACAACCCAACTAACCCACAATGGGCTAACCGTGACCGCTTCGTGTTGTCTAACGGCCATGGCTCTATGCTGATTTACTCCTTGCTGCACCTGACAGGTTACGATGTTTCTATCGACGACATCAAAACTTTCCGTCAATTGCACTCCAAGTGTGCTGGTCACCCTGAGTTTAGCTACGCACCAGGCGTAGAAACCACTACTGGTCCATTGGGCCAAGGTATCGCTAACGGCGTTGGTTTCGCGATGGCTGAAAAATTGCTGGCTAGCCAGTTCAACAAGCCAGGCCACGACATCGTTGACCACTACACATACGTGTTCCTGGGCGACGGTTGTATGATGGAAGGCGTTTCTCACGAAGCTTGTGCTTTGGCTGGTACATGGGGCCTGGGCAAACTGGTTGCTTTCTGGGATGACAAC